>JAKAWO010000111.1 GCA_021827255.1 Acidobacteriota bacterium
ATCAGGGGCTCCACCTTCGCCCAAAGCTCATCGGAGACTTCCCAAGATTTTATTTGTGGCATCTTGGGTCATTATCTTGCCTCAGTTCCTTTCGAAATTCAATAGCTATTTACGGATAAGCTCTAAGATCAGCGATTGCGATGGGGATATCCACCACTGACGTGTTCAGGAAATAGCCCGGGCATCAATCGAGAGGCAAGCGCCGCCGGGAATACCAACGTCAGCGGAGCCCTGGTGCTTTCGGAGGCCAGCACGCCGCGCGCCACGAGCGCCGAAACGACGCGTCGGGCGTGACGGTCTCTAACGCCGGGAATTCCCGCCACGGCGCCACGCGGAAGTTCTCCCCGAAACAAGACCGCTTCCAGCACGCTCCCTGATTTTGGCGATAGGTTGCTGAGCCTGACCTCCTCTTCCGCCCACTGCAGGATTCGCGTGCGAAGGCGGTCCGGCTGCATCAAACTTTCCATAAAGTTCACCTGTTCGAGGCACACTTCGAGAAAGAATTTCGCGAACTCTGCAAGCGCTTCCTCGCTCAGCTTGCGCGTCGAGGCGTTCCTGTGCGGAGCGATCTTGGGCCGAGCCGGGCATCGCACGGTGCTGTATTTATCGGCCGCCTGGGGAGGATTGGGAAGCGCAAGTCCCTATTCGACAGGCGCTTACTTTAGGAGGTCCCCACGTCGCGCAAGTTGGAAATTCAACCCCAACCCGCAGCCTGATCGGAGCCCCCTCTTGTCCAATCTGGGCCCTGAAAATGCGGTTCAGCTCACGAATTCGGGTTAAGCAGATGAACGCCAGGGGCTTTGAATTCGCGGGTTTCACCGCCTGCCCAATCTGCGTTAGAATGACCGAGCGGGGAATGATTTCCTATGACAGAGCCGGATTTCCGGACAGCGGTTGTGGTGTTCGCGCACGGCAGCAGCGTCAAAGCCGCCAATCAAAGCGTTCATGAGCTGGCCGAGCGCGTGGAGGGCGAAGGCCCGTACCGTTACGTGCGCGCCGCTTTCCTTGAGCCGGTTGAGCCGACGCTCTCCCAAGCGGTCGCTCAAGCCGTGGAGGCTGGATTTACACGGATCGTCGTCATTCCTTACTTCCTGACGCTGGGTCTCCACTTGCGGCGTGATCTCCCTAGCCTTGTTGAGGCCGAGCGAAGACGGTTTCCGCAGGTTGAATTCCAAGTGGGGCAATCGCTGGACGATCACCCGTTGATGGCTTCGATTGTTCTCGGCCGGATTCGCGAGGCCACCCAGGACGCCAAGGTCGCGCGGTGAACTCCGTCTCCCATATCGCCATTCTACGGAGCGCGCGGCCCGCCACCGAGCACGCTCGGCATCTGGAGTTCGAGGTTCAAAACGGCCAGCGATTCGATTTCCGGCCGGGGCAGTTCATTTCGCTCGACCTCGACCTCCAGCAAACAAAGACGCGCGGCCTGTATTCCATCGCCTCCGCGCCCCGGGAGGACAATCGTTTCGATCTATGTCTCAGTTTCCGCCCGGAGGACAGGGCGTCACCCTCGCTGTTTGACTTGAAGCCCGGTGACGCCATTCGCTTCACAGGTCCATTCGGTTTTTTCACGCTCCGCGACCCGCCCGATCCCGCCTCCGCATTCATCGCCACCGGGACCGGCATCGCTCCCCTCCGCGCGATGCTCCAGCACCTGTACCGCCGCCGGCACTCCGGCGAAGTGTGGCTGATTTTTGGAGTTCGCCACGAGCCGGACATTCTCTATCGCGGCGAGTTTGAGAAGCTCGCGAGCGAGCATCCCGGCTTTCACTTCCTCCCCACGCTCAGCCGTCCCGAGCCGGGATGGGCGGGCCTTCGGGGTTACGTCCAACAGCACATTCCTCGCCACCTTTCCGACAAGGAGGGTTTCCACGCTTACCTCTGTGGCCGGCGAAGCATGGTCGAGGACGTTACTCGGGAACTGAAGCGGATGGGTTACAGTCCACAGGCGATCAGCTCAGAGGAGTTTGACTGAGCTTCGCGTCAAGCTTTCGGCGGGTCATCCAAAGCGCGAGAATGACCGGTCAATGGTGAAGGCGAGCGTTTGGATGGCGCTCTCAACGTAGCGGGCCAGGGCCTCGCGGTAGAAGTTCAGGCTGCGTTCGCGCACGCGATTCTCCGGCTCGCGAGGGAAAACCAGGTGGTGGATCTCATGCAGCACCACGCTGAGAAGGCGCAAACGGAATTGCGTGGCGTGAAATTCGGTCAGGCGGCTGCCCTCCAGGAATTTCGCGTCGAGCGCCGTATCGCTCAGGGGCAGCGCCTGCCAGCTCCTGATGCGCTCGTAGGCGACGTCCATCTCCCCGCAGCTCTCGCCTCCCAAAGCGTCGTGCGGGAAAGCAAAGGGCTTTTCCTGTAAGGCGACGTGCCGATGTCCCAGACATCCGCAAACGTTGCTTCGCCGGAGCTGGATGACAATCAGCCGCGGAGCGCGCAACAAAATCTCGCCGTAAGCTTCGCGACAAACCGAGGGGACTTTGATCCAGTCCTCGGTCAGGGCTCGGTTCAAGACTTCCACGCGCGAACGATCGGGCGACTGAAAGGCAACGACGAGCAAGGGGCGCTGGTCGTCTCCCAGGCGAGTCACTCGGTAGCGCCGTCCCGCCAGCCACTCCCGCCAACGAATCCACTTCGGGCGCGACGTCAAGTAACGCTCGATGGTGAGCGACGATATGGCGTCAGCTTCCCGCATATCGGGTCAGAAGCGCGGGGCGAGTTGGGTCGCCAGTGTCGGCTCGCTTTTCCGCGCGCCTTTCCGTTCCGCGCGAACAGGCATCCGGGCTTACGGCGCGCCCTCACAACCGTCGCCCAGGGCGCAGACGATCCTTCGCATTAGGACAAGTCCAGCGGCTCGGCGTTTGACGCAAGGATACCGACCGGCAATCCCAGTAATCGAGCGAGCGTCGGGGCAACCTGCGCCAACTCAATGCGGCCGAGCTTTTTCCCCGCCGCAACCCCTGGCCCCACGGCGATGAAAGCCGCTTCCAGGCCCGGCGTGGAGGGCAAATTGCCATGCGTGCCTCGATCCTCCACGGCCTCGCGGACTTCAGGGGCTCGAAATCGGTCGGAGAAGTAATGATCGGGAGCGGCCTCCAGGATCAGCTCGGCGTCCGGGTCGGCGCCGAGCCGCTCAAGTCTCCCTCGGTCCACGATCTCGGCCACTGCGCCGCTGGCCTCGAGGCGGCGGATTGCCTTTTCCAGGCGGCGCCGGTCGTCGGGTTTCGGCTCTTCCAGCCAATAAATCGCGAACGATCCGCCCGCATGAATCGCTCCTAGACGCTTCAACTCAAGGCTGCCGTCGGCCTTCTTCGTAAACAGACCCTCATCGAGCAACACCACGAGCGGAGCCGCGTCACGGCTGACGGGGACGAAACCGTGATCCGAAAGCACGACCAATGTCACATTCCCGTCTTCCTGAGCAACGTCCCACATCCGGCCGATTTCATAGTCCGTCTGTTCGACCGCGGCCAGCGACTCCCGTGCCAACGGTCCGTAGTGGTGCGCTTGGTGGTCGTAAAAGACCAAGTGCAGGAGCAAAAGGTCGGGGGAATAGCGCTGCCACAGGAACAATGCCCCTTCCGCCCGCAGCCGGTCGGGGTTCAACGCTTGCGCCGCTTGCGAGGGGCGCTTTGGCGCGCCTGGAGCGAGAGGCCCCAGCGCCTTCAGGACTTGTTCGAACAGGTGGGGCGTTGAATGCCGCGCCACGGTCTCGAAGTCCTGATGCGGATCGGGCAACGCAGGGTTCCAGATTTCGGGAAGGTTGTAATCAATGGCCGCGCCGGCGCTCACCGGCCAGCCGACCCCTGCGCTTCTCCGCCCTGAAGCGCGCGCTACGTCCCAGAGCGTCGGCACGTTGATGGCTCGCGCGAACCAGCTCCAGGGCCGAGCCTTTTCGGTTGGGTCGAGCGAAGCGAGATGGCTATAAATCCCGTGCTCTCGCGGCAAAACGCCGGTGACCAGCGTCGCGTGGGCTGGATATGTCGTCGAGGGATAGACGCTCGTAACCGCCTGGGCGCTGGCGCCGGTGGAGACCAGCCGGCGAAGATTCGGAATCTTGAGCCCCAGTTCGTTCGCCCTCAGATACACATCCGGACGAAGCCCATCGGCTGAGACGACGATCAGGCGTGAGGATGGGTACCTGGCCTTCACGGAGTTCTCCTGCGAATGTTCAGCATGGCGCAAGGGCGGAAAATCCCGTCCCTCACCGAATAAGCCCAGCGAGGCCTTCTTGCAGGCGCTTTGCCGTATGGTATAATAACAACAAAAAGGCGATGGAGTTCGCCTGAAGCGTCCTTCGTGGACTGATAACTCCTGGCCGCCTCCGTGCGCCCAGGAGTTTTTTGTTTAAGGGCGGTCGAGCGGCAAGGATGGAGAGGCTTTGCGAATTCTTCTGTTGATCGTTTTCGGCTCGCTCGGAACACTTGCGCGCTACGCCCTGGAAGGCGCCGTTCAATATCTTGCCGCCCCGGTGTTCCCATTCGGAACGCTGGCCGTCAATTGGATCGGATGCCTCCTGCTGGGGGCCGTAGGACAATACGCCATTCATCACCTTTGGGTGCCGCCCGATTGGAGAATCGGGGTCACCATCGGCTTTTTCGGCGCGTTCACCACGTTTTCGACCTTCAGTTGGGAAAGTGTTCACTTGCTGGACGACGGAGATTGGATCAGGGCCGCGCTGTATATCGGCGCCAGTTTGTTGGGTGGTCTCATCCTTCTGCGCGCCGGCATGAGCTTGGCGGATCGGTTATAGGAGGGATCGTGGAACACCAGAAGTTCGAGGGTGAACGAACCCTGATGCGAATTCACATCGGTGAGGACGACCGCTGGCAAGGCAGGCCGCTTTACCGGGCAATCGTCGAGCTGTTCCGCAAGGAAGGTTTTTACGGCGTCACCGTTTTGCGGGGCGTGGGAGGCTATGGCTCGAGCAGCCGCCGCCAAGGGCTTTACCACACAGCCAACATTCTCCGTCTCTCGCAGGACCTGCCGGTCGTCATCGAGGCCGTCGAGTACACGGAACGGATTGAGAAGATTCTTCCTCAACTCGATCAAATGGTTGGCGGTGGGCTGATCACTCTTGAAAAAGTCAGGGTCGTCCTTTATCGCTCGCAAGAAGAGAGGTGAGCAACATCATGCCGGAAGAAGGCGATCAGCCTGCCATACAGCCGGGCCAGCAGCTTACTTCAAAAAGAGGACCAAACCCCTGAGGCTTCGCCGCCGCATCGTTCAGCCGCCGATGATGATTCTCGTTTGCCGGCATGCCGGTTCCCGCCAGCCCCGTCAGCAGAGGCGAGTTAATGGCCTTGGATGAACAGCACGCACGACGCCTGACCACCGTGCTAACTCTGCTTGAGAGTGCGATCGAGCGAATGGAAGCGACGCTCAAGAGGCTGGATCTCCGTTCTAGCGATAGGCCTGAACTCCCCGGCTTGAGCGCTGGCCAAATTCACCAGGCGCGCCATGAACTTCGCCTCATGCGGAGGCACGTTCGGGAGATTGCCGAGCGTTTTGGCGTTCACCGCCAAACACCCGAGCCACGCCAGGTGATCGCGGCGGAGCTCTCCTCGTTGTGGGTCGCGCTCGAAAACACTTTGCCAGAACGCATGAAAGGTTACGGCCGGGAGTTCGCGCCGGAAGATCGGGCCGACTGGGAAAGGCTCATCCGCGCCCTGCTTCACGACACGGAGCGAGTCCGCCGCGGAGTCCTCGAGCGAAGGCACCACCCGCCCGATCCAGCCTAGTCCGGCGCGGCCCGTGCGAGACGGCATGACCTCAGGCTCAGCTTTTGAGAGACCTGCTTACATCGAAAGAGGCCAGCCCGGTGGTCTAACCTTTAAGCGTCGTAGCCAGGGCAGGATTTTTGAGTCGTCGGACGAAAACCGACGCGGCAAAATAGTCTGCACGATATGCAAAGCTCCGGAGCGCAGTTCGCCGACAGGCCAGCGCAAAAGGCGTGGCTCAACCGCACTGTGCTCGGAATGGGTCTGACGAGCCTCCTCTCCGATTTCAGCCACGAGATGGCGACGGCCATATTGCCCGGCTTCCTGGCCGTGCTTGGCGTTAGCGCCGCTGCCTTGGGATTCATTGAGGGCGTGGCGGATGGGCTGATGAGTTTGACCAAGCTTTGGGCCGGATGGCTTTCAGACCGGCTCGAGCGTCGCAAGCCGCTGGTTGTAGGCGGCTATTTCCTCACCGGCAGCGCGACCGGGCTGCTGGCTCTCGCCGCTGGCTGGCCGACGGTGCTTTTGGCCCGAGCGGCCGCTTGGTTCGGCCGCGGGGCGCGAAGCCCGGCTCGGAACAGCATCCTGGCCGGCTCGATTCCGCCTGCATCGTTAGGAAAGGCCTTTGGATTCGAGCGCGCGGGCGATACGACGGGAGCTATCGTCGGTCCCCTCGTCGCCGTGGCCCTCTTGTCTCATCTTCGTTCGGCACGAGCTGCCGATCTGGTGTTCCCGTTTCGCCTCATTTTCGCGTTAACGCTGATACCAGGGCTGGCGGCGGGGATCTCGTTCGCAGCTCTCATCCGGGAAACCCCACGGGCGTCCTCATCCCTTCCCTTTCGCGCTGCCATGGGAAAGCTTCCAGCGGCGTTTCGCGGCGCCCTTTGGGGTGTAGGCGTCTTTGGCCTGGGTGATTTTGCCCGCACGCTGATGATCTTGGCGGCTACCCACTTGCTCGCCGCAGGCTACGGCGTGGTTCGCGCGGCCCAGGTAGCCGGGTTACTCTACGTTGTCCACAACATTTTATATGCTGGGGTCGCTTACCCCGCGGGCGCATTGGCGGACCGATGGGGACACCGGCGGCTGCTCTCCGTGGGTTACTTTTGCGGCGCTGCCGCGGCCGCTGGCCTCGCTGCCGCCTTTGTCTGGAAGCTATCCTCCATCACATTCCTGGTGCTTCTGTTTGCATTGGAAGGCGTATCGGCGGCTACAAGTGAAGCCGTGGAGGCGGCTCTCACAGCGGATTTGGCAAATCCCGAAACACGCGGAACAGCCTACGGCGCGCTCGGCGCGGTGAATGGCGCGGGAGACTTTGTCGCAAGCTTCGTGGTGGGCGTCCTATGGACCGTGATCTCACCCGCCGTGGCCTTTGCCTACGCCGGGATGGCCATGGCGGCGGGCGCGATCCTCATTGCAAATCTGAAAACGCGCTTCTCACGTAGCCCGCGAAGTGATATGAATTGAACCGCCGCTGGTGTGCAGCCGCAGCAACGCGCCGCCCGACCCCAAGGATCCATGCAGGGTGGATCGAGATATTTTGCCCTCCCGGTGCAGCGGCAAATCGGTTGACACGTTGCCTCCGGACGTTGAAGCGTCCACGTCAAGATTCACCGTGGGGTCGAGCGCAACCTGGATGGAGCCGCCGGAGGTTTCGAGCACTCCGCCCTCCGCATCGTCCCGCGCGAAGACCGCTTCAATGGGCCCTCCCGAGGTCTGCGCATCCACTCGACCGCTGATCCCGTCAATGCGGATGGGCCCGCCGCTCGTCTGGGCAACCAACGATCCCTCCAGCGAGCCAACGTCAATCGGCCCGCCGGACGTTTTCGTCTCAGCGTTTCCTGTCACTTCGCGCAGGCGGATAGGACCCCCCGAGGTGCGTGCGACCAGATTGCCGTCCAGGCTCGAAACCGTGATGCTGCCGCCGGAGGTGGCGAGCGTTTCGCCGCCCCGCAGCCCGGAAGTGCGAATCGCCCCGCCACGCGTCTGAATGCTGAGGCGCGTTTCACTCGGCACGGCAACGTCAATATGGAGATTCGTACGATTGAACCACCCTCCACGCTCCCGGCGGTGAACCGTGACCTGAACCCGGCCAGGACTCGCGATATACGTGATTTCGAAAAGCTTATTAAGCTGTCCTCGATTGGAAGTGATGACAAGGCGAGCTCCGCTTGGCCGGAGCCCGCTCACCGTGACGCTTCCTTGGTCCGAGTTGAGAACAAATTCACCTCCGGGCGAAAGGCTCAAGGTTTTCGTGATCCTCGATTGCGCCCGCGCCGTAGCGCCCAGCGTCAGCACGGCGAATACGGCTGAGAACCCGGCCCATCGAATGGCTTTCATTGTTTCCTCCTCAATCAGACTTTGACCGTTCGTTCCGTTTCACGCTGACGAAAAGCCCTTCCGGACGTTGGACGGATCAAACCGCCCCGGCGTGAGCAGAAGGCGCGCGCCCTGCCTGTCAGTTTCCCGCATAAATAAACACGCCTCCCATTCTCACATGGATACTTACGGTCTGCTTTCCGTAAGGGTTCCAAAAAACCGTTTTTTGGTCGAAGCCGGAGCCATCCGCACCATTCAAATCACTCTGAATGGTTCCGAGCAGGGTGTGCGCATAGAGCGAACGAACAAAATTGGAGGACGACAGGTCATCCTCCACGTCGCCGTAGTTCACTAGGATTTTCTGGTTGCCCGTGAGCCCGCGCAGCGTGACATCTCCATCTACGACATGGAGAATCAAACCCGCGTCGTAAGGCATACGAATATGGAAATTGACCGTCAGCTTGGATTCGGCGCGGAAAGGCCGCCACGGCCGACGAGGGGGATAGAGGGTCCGCAGCCGAACCTGATCATCCGCCCCTTCAAGCCTCACTTTGATACGGGGGTAGAGCCGTCCCGCCTTCTTCGCCGAGCCCGCGCGCACCACCTTCCGGGCGCGAACCACCACGCGCGGATCGTCCCAGCCAACAATGGTGAGGTCACCCGTGCGGGTCTCCACCGTCAGCGTGCCCATCGAAAACAGGCGCACCGCGTAGTGCGACACCTTGCCGAACTCATCGGCCAACATCGCTGGCGCGCAGGCCAGCGCCAGCGCCAAGGCTAAAGCAATCCGGGCTCCAAGCCGCCGAACTCCGCCCGCCACCTACCTCGACCCGCCTTCCTGCCGTTCCGTTGCTCCAGCCTAGTGTCCCGCAGAGCTCGGTGCTAAGCAAACGGTTTCGTTGCCGCGCCTGTTGTGCCTCGATGATAATGTCCCCTTTTGTCCTCGATAGAAATGTCCCCTAATAGGATCTCCGAGAGGAGGTCCGATGGGGGAGAACGGAGATGAGCAAGAGGGAGTTGGCAAGGGTCGGAGTG
>JAKAWO010000112.1:0-3547 GCA_021827255.1 Acidobacteriota bacterium
TCGTAGCGCCGCCATGGGATCGACGTTGGCAGCGCGTCGAGTGGGAACAAATGCCGCCACCAGCGCGCAGGCAACGAGGACGATGACGGCCACGCCCAGAACCCAAGGGTCGTAACTCTCCACGCCGTAAAGCTGACTTGAAAGCAGCCGCCCGTCGGCCAGCGCCAGGGGGACGCCAACGGCGAGTCCGATTGCAAGCTGCATCATGGCCCCGTGCAGCACAAGCCGGACCACATTTGCGCGGGTTGCGCCGAGCGCCATGCGAATGCCGATTTCATTGGTGCGCCGGGCGATCGAATAGTAAGTGACGCCATGAAGTCCCACGCAGGCAAGAACCAGGGCGAGAAGGCCGAAAAGCTCCGTCAGGCGGGCGATCAGCGTTTCCTGATTGAAATTGAGCGAGAGTTGCTCGTTGAGGCTCATCATATCGAGCACAGTGAGGTTGGGATTGATATTCGCCAGAGCGCGGCGGACAGATTCCTCAAGAGCCTCGGGCCGCCCAGCAACATGAAGCTCGATATCGCCAAGGTACGAAGCGGCTACGCGAAGGAACTCCAGCTTGGGATCCTTCGGCATTTGAAAAAAGGGGACGAAGAAGGTTGGGTAAGCAGGCTCGCGCGCGTTCTGATACTTTGCATCCTGCACGATGCCGACGATTTCCATATCGCCGGCGTGGCTGGCATCGCCGATCCCAAAGTGCTGCCCGATCGGGTCCTGTTTGGGGAAGAATTTTTTGGCGAAGGCCTGATTGATCACGGCGACCTTGAGGGCCGTGGGAGTATCCATGTCGCCAATCGTGCGGCCGCGCACGAGCCGCGTGCCGATGGTCTCGAAATAATGCGAGCCGATGACGTCAAAGGAAGAGCCGTCCCGCTCCTCCGGTGGGCGGCCTTCGATGTGAAAGTAGAAGCCCCAGTTATCGCCCCGCATTGGACTGTAGGTGGAATAGCTGACGCTGATGACGCCCGGGATTTGCGAAAGCTGCTGCTCGATTTGCTGGTAAAGTCCGTAGAGCTGATCGGGCTTGTAACCGGCGAGGGCCGGAGTCACTCTCACGATCAGGCGGCCCTGGGGCTCAAAACCAAAATTCTGGTTCACGATGTTCCGCAGGCTTTGGGTGAGCAGCCCTGCGCCGATCAGCAGCACAATGGAAAGGGCCACCTGGAAGACTACGAGGGATTTCTGCGGCAACGACGTCCGCTCCACCGTGGAGCGGCCCGCGCTGCGCAAGGCCTCCGCCGGATCGGAATGGGAAGTCACCCACGCGGGCGCCGCGCCAAAAATCACTCCGGTGACGACAGAGACCAGGAAAGCGAATCCCAGCACGGCGAGCGAGGGCGAGGCGCTGATGGGAACGTAATGCGATCCGCGAAAAGCAACCAAGAGAATCGCGCGCGTTCCGGCATAGGCCACAAAAAGTCCTGCCATACCGCCGGCAAGGGAAATCAGAACGCTTTGGGTGATGACCTGGCGGATTAGCCGAATGCGCGGAGCGCCCAGCGCAATGCGGACGGCCGTCTCACCACGCGCCGCCGCGCCCCGCGCCAGCATCAGGTTTGCAATGTTGGCGCAGGCGATCAGGAGGACGAGCCCGGCAATGATCATCAGCAGACGCAGTCCGGAGCGGGCCTGTTCCTGCATGCTGGCAACGCCTTCTCCGCCGGGCGCGATCACGATATGCTGCTTGCCGATTTGCGAACGGTCGTATCCGGTCAGGTTCGGCTGGCTGCTGATCCATCGTTGCAGTTCGGTGGTGACTTCGGATTGCACCTTTGCCGGCTGGACTCCGGGTTTCATTCGCCCGATCACGTGAAGCCAGTTCAGCGCAGGATTATTCAGGATCGAATTCGGTCCGTTCAGTGTGGGTTCGGTCGAAAGCGGCAGCCAGAAGTCGGGCGGGTCGGCGCGCAGGGTGTCTCCAAAAAAGCCCGGCGGCGCAACGCCGACCACCGTGTAAGGAACCATGTTCATGACAAACGTCGAGCCGATCACCGAGGAGTCGCCTCCGAAGTGCTGCTGCCAGGCGCGGTAGCTCATCACCGCAACAGGGGCGGAGTTCGGCTGATCCTCTTCGGGCGTGATGATGCGCCCGGTAAAGGCGCTGATGCCGAACATTGAGAAGTAATTTCCCGAAACGAACTCGCCGCGAAAGGGTTCGGCCGGCCCTGAAGCTCCCGTGCGGCGCACACTCAGGTCCAGCAGCGACGCCTGGAATGCAGCCATTTCCCCGAATTCGGGGGTGTGGTCGCGGAGCTGCCTGTACAATTCATAAGAGTAAAGGTCCCAGTTGTCCTGCAATCCGGCCATCGCGCAGCAATTATTGGCGTTTCCCACGCGGTAAAGCTGCTGTGGATCGGCTACCGGGAGGCTCTTGAGCATCACGGCGTTCGTGAGCGTGAAGATGGCCGTTGTGGCGCCGATGCCAAGCGCGAGGGTGAGAACGGCAACCACCGTGAAGCCGGGATTGCGCCGCAACTGCCGCAGGCCGTACTTCAAATCTTGAAGCAGTGTGCTCATGGTTCGCCTCATTCAAGAAATTACAAGTTACGAGTTACCCGTTCTGAGTTCTGCGTTCTGGGTGATGGGTTATGGGTTGGGCAGTGTATTCGTTTGCGCGCAACCCATAACTCTCACCTCCAAACTCAGAACTTTGAGGTAACTCGTAACTTGTAATTCGTAATTTTCTTCCCCTCTGTTCACGCAATCTCAAATTTGAAATTTCAGAACTCATAACCCAGAACTCATTCATAGCGCAGCGCTACGATAGGATCGACTTTGGTGGCGCGGCGCGCCGGTATGTAGCATGCCAGGAGCGCGACAGCGATCAGGATCAGCGAGACCAAAACAAATGTGAGCGGGTCGCCAGGCTTGACGCGGTAAAGCAGGCTCGAAAGGAGTCGCGTAAGCGCCAGTGCTCCAACAACGCCGATCGCTACTCCAACCAACGCCAGCTTGAGACCCTGGCCGATCACCAGCCTCAGCACATCGCGCCGTTCTGCTCCCAGCGCCATGCGGATGCCTATTTCGTGCGTGCGCTGACTGTTGACATAGGAAATCACGCCGAAGATGCCCACGCTGGCCATGAGCAGCGCCAGGGCGGCAAACACGCCCATGAGGATCATTGAGAAGCGGCGCGACGACAGTGAATCCGAGAGGATGGAGTCCATTGATTCCACACCATACATCACGAACTGGCCGTTGATCTGGCGAAGCGCGTGGCGAATCCTGCCGACATCGGCGAGCGGAGAGCCCTGTGCCCGCACGAGTACTCCGAGATTGGAGGCGAACAGCGGCGTAAACTGCTCCGGGATTTGATACGCGGACATGTAACATTGCGTCAGGACGGGCGTCGAGGCGCCTTCATCAAGTCCGTATTGTTTGACGTGCCCGACCACGCCAACAATTTCCGCCGTAGTGTTGAAGATGTCGAAGTTGACGCGCCTGCCGATGGGATTCTGGCCCGGGAAATAGGTTTGAGCGAAGTGGTCATCACTGACGAATACGAAGTGCGTATGTTCTGTGTCGTTTGAGGTGCGGAAGCTGACCC
>JAKAWO010000112.1:3557-9058 GCA_021827255.1 Acidobacteriota bacterium
GCGGTTTGGGCTCGCCCTCGAGCCAGAAGGGCAGATTAGAATCGCCAAGCGTGGGCATGGAGCCGAGCGTAATCGAAGCGGCCTGAATACCGGGAATTGCTTCGAGGTTATCACGCATCTGGCGCCAAACCGCGCGAATGGCGTCCGGAGACTTGAGGGGCGGGAATGTGGCGCGGAAGGCGAGTACGTGGTGCGGATCGAAACCGGGATCAACGTTCCAGAGTGCGTGCAGACTGCGGATCATCAATCCTGCGCCGGCCAGCAGAACCAGCGCCAGCGCTACTTCCGCGACGACGAAAGCGCTCTGGGTGCGGTGATGAGAGGCGCTCGCTCCACGGCCGCCTTCTTTGAGTGTCGCCTGAATGTCCGCCGCCGAAGTCTTGAGCGCCGGCGCCAGGCCGAACAGGATTCCGGTGAGCAGGGAAACCGCGACCGTAAACAGCAGCACGCGGCCGTCAAGATGAACTTCCTGGACGCGCGGCAAGGCCTCCGGCAGCACTTTGAGCGCGGCCTGGAGTCCCCACGTGGCAACCAGCAAGCCCAGCCCGCCACCCGCCAGGCCAAGCAGAGTGCTTTCTGTGAGGAGCTGGCGGATGACCCGTCTGCGGCCGGCGCCCAGCGCGATCCGGACGGCGAACTCTCGCGCCCGGCCCGTTGAGCGGGCCAGCATGAGATTGGCGACGTTGACGCAGGCGATCAAGAGAACGAAACCCACCGCCGCCAGCAGCACCAGGAGATAAGGCCGGATGTACCCCACAACGTCCTGTTTGAGCGGCACCAGGGCGATGCCCAAGCCCTTGTCGGCTTCGGGGTACGCCTGAGCCAGATGTTGCGCGAGCGCATCCATGTCTGCTTGGGCCTGCTCGAAAGTGACTCCGGGCTTGAGCCGCCCAACGGCGTGCGTCCCCATGCTGGCGCGCCGGTCGCGGAAAGTCGGATCATTCCATTGGCCGATCGGCAGATAAACGTCACTGTTCTGGAATCTGAAACTGCTGTAAATGGAACCGGCAGGAACCACGCCGACAACGGTGTAGGACGTTCCGTCCAGGGTGATCGCTTTTCCCAGAACATCCGATGAAGAACCGTATTTCCGCTTCCAGAATCCGTCGCTGATCAGGGCGACGGGCGCTGCGCCCACCCGATCCTCCTGCGGATTAAACGAGCGACCAACCACCGGCTTCACTCCGAGCAACGGGAACAAGCTTGCGGAGATGAATTCTACCGGCACCCGCTCCGGCTGGCCCTTGCCGCTCAGGGTCAGAACATCCGTGCGGAAGGCGGCCATCGAGGAAAATGAATGGTTCTCGCGTGCCCAGTCGAGAAAGTTGAGGTAGGAAATTGAGGCGCGCGGATACTGCGCTGTGCGCGCATAAATCGCCACCAGGCCGTTGGGCTGCCAGTACGGCAAGGGATTCAGCAGCACACCGTTCACCACAGAGAAGATGGCGGTGTTCGCCCCGATGCCGAGAGCGAGCGTTAGGACGGCAACGGCTGTAAATCCCGGGTTCTTCGCCAACATGCGCAAGCCGCATCGTAAATCCTGAAGTAACGTGCTCATGATCCACCTCGCTGAAATTGCGAATCAGAGATTACGGACTACCGTTCCTGGGTTATGGGTTATAAGTTCTGGGTTATGAGTTGGAAGGTGTTGCGTCGCTTTCCGCAACTCATTACTCTGAATTGACTTCGCGGTAATTCGTAACTCCTAACCTGTAATTCTCTTTCCCACTGCTCATGCAATTTCAAAATTGAGATCCGAAATTGCATAACTCATCACCCAGAACTCGGCACCGCGAAGCTATCGGTCATGCTGGCGACACGTTGCACCTGCTTTGCACAACCAGGCTTCATCCCGGCATCACCTGCAAGCCCGGCGTAACGGCCGGCGTCGCTCATGACTGCAAGGGCGCTTCTTCGGGCAACAACTGGTCAGAAACGGCCTCATCCACGATTCTGCCGTCAAACAGATGGACGGTACGCTCGGCGTGGCGGGCGAACCGCGGGTCGTGCGTTACCATCACAATCGTCGACCCGGCGCGATGCAGTTCGGTGAGCAGATCCATCACCGCCTCGCCGTTTTTCGAATCCAGATTGCCTGTCGGCTCGTCCGCCAGCAGGACCACCGGATCCCCCGCCAGCGCCCGCGCCACCGCCACGCGCTGCTGCTGGCCGCCTGAGAGTTGTGACGGATAGTGCTTCATCCGGTGCGCCATGCCCACGCGTTCCAGCGCCTCCTGCACCCGCTGCTTACGTTCTGACGATGGCATGCCACGGTACGTCAACGGCAGTTCGACGTTCTCAAAAACGCTCAGGTCGCCGATCAGGTTGAAGCTCTGAAAAATAAAGCCCACTTCGCGGTTGCGGATGCGAGAACGCTCGCCAAGGCCGAGTTCTTCGACGGGCTTCCCGTTCAGCCAGTACTTGCCTTCAGTGGGACTGTCAAGCAGACCGATCAGCGAGAGCAAGGTGGACTTGCCACACCCCGAGGGCCCGGAGATCGAAACGTATTCACCCTTGCGGATGTCCAGATGCACACCGGAGAGTGCATGGGTTTCAAGCTCTTCGGTGTAAAAAACCTTGTTGACGCCTTCCATCTTGATCAGATTCATTCCGTTTTCTTCCATCATCCTTTCCTCCTCAGCAAACCATGCGACTTGCACCCGACGAGAAAAAGTAGTGAATTCTGAATTATGAAAAGGAGACTACAAGTGCGAGCAAAGCTCGCGCAGCCCAATTCAGCCTTCGAAATTCATCATTGATTCCTCGCCGGCTGTTTCTCCCATCTTTCAATCGACAATCTCTCAATCGGTTAATGTTTTCATTCGTATCTCAACGCCACCATGGGATCGACTCTTGATGCGCGGCGCGCGGGAACGTAGCAGGCCAGCACCGCCACAGCGATCAGAATCAGCGAGACGGCAGTGAAGGTGAGCGGGTCAGTGGGCTTGACGCCATAGAGCAGGCTGGCGAGAAAGCGCGTCAGCGCGAGCGCGCCAACAACGCCGATGGCCACGCCGAAAATCGCCAGCTTGAGTCCTTGCCCGATGACAAGCTTCAGCACGTCACGCCGTTCGGCTCCCAGCGCCATGCGGATACCCATTTCGTGCGTGCGCTGGCCGGTGAGATACGAAATCACGCCGTAGATGCCGATGCTGGCCATAAGCAGAGCCAGCGCGGCAAACACGCCCATGAGGATCATCGAGAAGCGGCGCGACGAAAGCGAATCCGAAAGGATGGCCTCCATCGATTCCGTGCCATACATCACGGACTGGCTGTTGATCTGGTGCAGCGCATGCGCAATCGATCCGATTTCGGCGAGGGGTGATCCCTGCATCCGCACAAAAACTGCAAGAGAGGAGCCCGTCAGCGGTACAAACTGCTCGGGAATTTGATACACGGACATGTAAGACTGCGCCAGAACGGGCGACGACGCCCCTTCATCAAGTCCCCACTGCTTGATGTGGCCAACCACGCCAACGATTTCCGCCGTGGCGTTCAGCACGTCGAAGTTGACGCGTTTGCCGACGGGGTTCTGGCCCGGGAAATAAAGTTGGGCGAAGCGGTCATCAATGACGATTACGAACGGAGCATGTGCAGTATCGTTCGAGGTGAGGAAGCGGCCGCGCTCGAGCGGAATCTGCATCACTTTCAGGTAGTCCGGCTCGACAAGATAATACAGGGATATTTTCATTTGCGAGTTGCTCGTCGGCTTGGGCTCGCCCTCGAGCCAGAACGGCGCCTCAGAGTCACTGCGCGTCGGTTTGGAGGCTAGCGTAATGGATGCGGCCTGAACCCCGGGTATCGCTTCGAGGTTATCGTGAAGCTGGCGCCACATCGCCCGAATGGCCTCCGGGGATTCGATGCGAGGAAATCCGGCGCGGAAGGAAAGAATGTGGCGTGGGTCGAAACCCGGATCGACGTTCCAGAGCGCGTCCAGGCTGCGAATCATGAGCCCGGCGCCCGCTAGCAGCACGAGCGCCAGCGCCACTTCCGCGACGACGAAAGCGCTCTGGGTGCGGTGATGCGCAGCAGTCGCTTCGCGGCCACCTTCTTTGAGCGTCGCCTGAATGCCCGCCGGCGAAGTCTTGAGCGCCGGGGCCAGGCCGAACAGAATTCCGGTCAGCAGCGAAGCGGCCAGGGTGAACAACAGCACATGCCCGTCAAGATGAACTTCCTGGACGCGCGGCAAGGCCTCCGGCAGCACTTTGAGCGCGGCCTGCAGCCCCCAAGTGGCGACAAGTATGCCAAGTGCCCCACCGGCAAGCGCCAGCAGAACGCTTTCCGTCAGAAGCTGGCGGATGATCCGCCTGCGGCCGGCGCCCAGCGCGATACGGATGGCGAATTCACGCGCGCGGCCCGTCGAACGTGCCAGCATCAGATTCGCAACGTTGACGCAGGCGATCAGGAGAACGAAACCCACCGCTGCCAGCAGCACCAGAAGATACGGCCGGATGTTGCCTACGGCGTTCTGCTTGAGCGTGACGAGCGTGATGCCGGTGTCCTTGTTGGCTTCGGGGTATTCTTCAGCCAAGTGCCGCCCGAGCGCATCCATGTCAGCCCTGGCCTGCTCGAAAGTGACTCCGGGCTTCAGCCGGCCAACGGCGTTCGTGCCCATGGCAGCGCGACGGTCCCGGAACATCGGCCTATTCCACTGGCCGATGGGAACATACACATCGCCGGGATCGAAGTTGCCGCCAGTGTAATAAAAACTGGAAGGAATCACGCCGACGATGGTGTAGGACGTGCCGTTCAGCGTGAGAGCCTTGCCCAAGACGTCCGGCGAGGCACCGAAGTTTCCTTTCCAGAAACCGCCGCTGAGCATCACAACGGGCGCTCCTCCCAGTTGATCTTCCTGGGCTGTAAACGAGCGGCCGATCACCGGCTTGACGCCGAGCAGCGGGAAGAAACTGGCAGAGACCATTTCTGCCGGCACGCGCTCCGGCTCGCCCGCGCCCGTCAAAGTGAAATTGTCCGAGCGGAAGGCGGCGAGCGCGGAAAATGAGCGGTTCTCACGCACCCAGTCGAGAAAGTTGGGATAGGAAATCGAGCCGCGCTGAAACTGTACCCTCCGTGAATATAGCGCCACAAGGCGGTCCGGCTGCGGATAAGGCATCGGATTGAGCAGGACGCCGTTCACCACGGAGAAGATCGCGGTGTTCACCCCAATGCCAAGAGCGAGAGTCAGGACGGCGACGGCTGTAAATCCCGGGTTCTTCGCCAGCATCCGCAGCCCGTATTTCACATCCTGGAGTAGCGTGCTCATGATTCGCCTCACTGAAATTACGAATTACGGATTCCCGTTCCTGGATTATGGATTGGAAGCCTGAATTGGCTGGTGTCGGTAAACTCATAGCTCATCACCCAGAACTCAGGACCAATGTGTTGTTCGGAATTCCTAATTCGTGATTTGTAATTCTGCATTCTCCAATCACCAGTTACCGATCACCGATCCCTCAACGTCTCGGATATCCGGCGGTGAGCGCACCGGCGCTAGGCTGATT
>JAKAWO010000113.1 GCA_021827255.1 Acidobacteriota bacterium
CGCATCCGTTCCTGCAGGCGCAGCTTGTGGCGCTCCTGGGCAACAGGTCGGCCAAGTATCCCTGGGCGCGCCAGCGGGCGCTCGAAGGGCTGGCGCGGCTCGGGACGCCTTCGGCCTGGCAGGCCGTCCTGAATGTCGCGCTGGGGCGAACGAAGGCTCCAGACCAGGGGGCCGAAGCGGCGAATGAGACGGCGGCCCTGCGCGCCAATGCCATCCTCCTGCTCGCCGAAAGAGGCGATCGGAACTTCGTTCCCAGCCTCCTGGAACTGCTTCGCAGCGGGCCGGAGCCGATCCAGGAAGATGTCTTGCCCGCGCTCGGGTTCTTCCACGACCCGCGCGCCAACCAAGCCCTATTTGAGCGCCTCCACTCGCCCAAGGCGGATGACCGTGTCAACTCAATCCTGGGCCTCAAAAACCTCAATAGCAAAGATGCTGTTCCGGCGCTGCTCGCTATGCTGAACGACCCTGATGAGGGGGTGCGGCGCGTGGCGAATTTCGCGCTCCAGAGCCTGACGCGGCAAAAGTTCAGCCTGCCGCCCCGAGCGTCTCGCGCCCGGCTGGCCCGCACCGTCGCCCAATGGAACCGATGGTGGCAGGACAACAACGTGAGTTTTACTCCTGCGCCCCAACCCGCCTGCCGAGACTGGTAGAAGCTGATTCGTCGAAACTCCGCGGCGAAGCGTCACAACATAGAAAGGGCGCAGAGTAACTTCCCTGAGCCGCCTGGAAATCAGTTGCGCGCGGCGCTCCAGCAAGGCAAAATAGAGGATGGATGAAGCGGGCGGGACGACAAGCCAAATCCAGAGTGGGCGAAGGTCGCTGACCTCCGGGCACCGCCATCGTGTCCGCGGGGATTGGAGCGAGACTTGGCGCGGAGTTCCGGCATCTGAATTATTAGAACTTAGGGAACTCGAATCGGAGCTATATGACCGCGCGAGGATTGACGCTCGTTGGCGGCAGGGAGAAGAGTTTTTGATTCCAGGCGCTGAGCTGTTCCCGACCGTTACCCTCCCGGACGACAAGTTCCACGACCATTGCGGAGTGTTCGCTGTTTACGGCCATCCCGAGGCCGCGAAGCTCACCTATCTGGGACTTTATGGCCTGCAGCACCGCGGGCAAGAGAGCGCCGGCATCGCGGCTTCCGACGGCGACCAGATCCTAACTCACAAGGCCATGGGTCACGTGGCGGAAGTATTCACCGAAGAAATCCTGCGCGACCTGCATGGCCACGCCGCGATCGGCCATACGCGGTACTCGACCGCGGGCGATACGGACCTGAAGAACGCTCAGCCGCTGACCGTGAGCTGCCAAAAGGGGCAAGTGGCGCTGGCTCACAACGGCAATTTGGTCAACGCCGGTTCGATCCGCAAGGAGCTCGAAAGCCGCGGGGATATTTTCCAGACCACCAGTGATACCGAGGTGATCCTCCACTTCTTCGCCCGTTCCAAGCACGGCGGCATTCCCGAGTCGATCGCCGACGCGCTCGACAAGGTTTCCGGCGCCTATTCGCTGGTGATGCTCTTCAAGGACAGCGTGTACGCCATCCGCGATCCACGCGGCTTTCGACCTCTCAACCTCGGGCGGCTGAACGGCGCCTGGATGGTGGCCTCGGAGACCTGCGCCTTCGATCTGATTGGCGCCACTTACGAGCGCGAGATTGAGCCGGGCGAGATGGTGATTCTCGACCCGCGGGGCGTGACCTCCTTGCGGTACACGCCGCCTGCGCCGCCCTCCCGCTGCATCTTCGAGCACGTCTATTTCTCGCGGCCCGACAGCCTGGTCTTTGGCCGGTCGGTTCAAGAAAGCCGCGAGATGCTGGGCCGCCTGCTGGCGCGCGAGCACCCTGTGCCAGCCGATTGGGTTGTGCCCGTGCCAGACTCCGGAGTGGCGGCAGCCATCGGCTATGCGGCGGAGTCCGGCGTGCCCCTACGCTTTGGGCTGATCCGCAACCACTACGTGGGAAGAACTTTTATTGAGCCCAGCCAGGCCATTCGGGATTTTGGCGTCCGGTTAAAACTGAACCCCGTCCGCCAGCTCCTGAACGGAAAGCGCGTCGTGCTGGTGGACGATTCCATCATCCGCGGGACAACCAGCCGGAAAATTGTGGGCATCGTAAGAGAGGCCGGAGCGCGGGAGGTTCATTTAAGGGTCAGTTGCCCGCCCACCGTGTCGCCGTGCTATTACGGCATTGATACGCCGACCCGAAAAGAATTGATTGCCGCGAACCACAGCGTGGAGGATATCCGGCAGTACATCGGAGCGGACAGCCTGGGCTATCTTTCGCTCGAGGCTTTGCAGGAAGCGGTGGGAGGCCCAGGGCGCGGTTACTGCCTGGCGTGCTATACGGCCAATTACCCCACCACCGTTCAGGAGCCGCTGATCGCTCTCCGCAACCGCGAGTGAACTTTATGGAAATGCCTGAAGCTCAGTCGGCCTCGCCGCCATCCACCGGCGAGGCTCAGCCCGATTCCCCGCCCGCAGCCAAACCGCCTCAGCGCGAGACGGTGTGGGAAACCATTCGCTCGCTCGTGATCGTCTTGCTGGGCGTCTTCTTTATCCGCACCTTCGTCGGCGAGGCCACGATGATTCCCACCGGCTCCATGGAACGAACCATCCTCATCGGCGACCACGTTTTTCTGAACAAGTTGCTGTACGGGCCTCACGTGCCTTACACCCAATGGCGCGTTCCGCCTCTGCGTCAGGTTCACCGGCAGGATATCGTTGCTTTCCATTATCCGTTGAACCCGTCGCAGATGTTCGTCAAGCGGGTGATCGGAGTGGGCGGCGATGTGGTGAAGATCGTGAACAAACAGGTTTACGTCAACGGCAAGCTGCTCCCCCAACCCTACGCCTACTTTGACTCCTCCCGCATCCTTCCCCTGCGGGACAATTTCCCTCCGCCGGTGGACATGATTGACACGCTGCCGGCCGCCTGGGGCCTGGATCCCAACTGGGCGCGCCAGATGCCGGAGTTCATCCATAAAGACGGTCTGCGCGTCCCGGAAGGATACTTGTTTGTCATGGGGGACAATCGGGACAATTCCTACGATAGCCGTTTTTGGGGGTTCGTCCCGCTTAAAAATGTTGTCGGCGAGCCTTGGTTCGTCTATTGGTCCTACCGCGCGCCCAGCCGTGAATGGCTCGATGACCGCTGGGGCGACCGCCTCCGCTTTGACGCCTCTATCCTTTGGAACTTCTTCCGCGATACCCGCTGGTCCCGCATGGGAAAAGTTTTCTAGCGCCCTTCTGAATGCTTCGGCCTTCGAGCTCTGCCCACCGCGGGCGCTTCCATCACCACGCCTCAAGTCTCCTGATTTCGCCATCCCGGGACTGATTGTTGCAACCTCCGCCCAGGGAGCCGTGACCGCCTTGATGGTCAAGAGGCGCTTTCGGAATTTTCTTGCAGTGGCGGAAACGCCGAGGTTAGTATCGGCTTCCCGCCCCCGGAGGACTGCTTGCGGAGCAAGGCCATCGAGGTTGTGGATGTGGCCGGTCTCGGCCTGAATGCGACCGACACCGTGCTCGTGGTGCGCGAGTTTCCGCCTCTGGGCGGCAAGGCGCGAGCGCTTTCCATGGCGCGCCAGGCGGGCGGCCAAGTGGCCACGGCGCTGGTGACTGCGCGGCGACTGGGTTTGCGCAGCCGCTATATCGGAAAGGTTGGCAGTGACGGCGCGGGCCGGTTCCAACGGCGCAGCTTGGAGCAGGAAGGAGTTGATATCCGCCATGTCCAGACGGTGCGCGGCGTGCCCAACCAGATTGGCCTCATCATTGTTGACCAAGCCACGGGTGAGCGAACCGTTTTCTGGGACCGCGATGCACGGCTGACCCTTCGGCCCGCCGACGTTCCCCGTGAGGCCGTTCTTTCAGCCCGAGTGCTGCACCTGGATGGCTGCGACGTGGAGGCTTGCCTCCAGGCAGCGAGCTGGGCAAAGCAAGCCGGCATCCCTGTGGTGGCCGACCTGGATACGGTGTACAAGAACGTCGAGCGGCTTTTCCCGATGATTGATTATCTGATCGCTTCGGCAAACTTCCTTCCCGCCGTCACCGGGCGCAACGACCCCTTCAAGGTTCTGGAATACATGGCGCGCGAATATGGAATTCGGACGCCGGGCATGACGTTGGGACGCGACGGCGCGCTGGCCCTTGCGGGCGGGCGGTTTTATTATTCCCCTGGCTTCGTCATTGAGACGGTGGACACGACCGGCGCCGGAGACGTTTTTCATGGCGCCTTGATCTTCGGGCTGCGGCGCGGCTGGCCCGTGGATCGCATGCTGGAGTTTTCGAACGCCATGGCCGGGCTCAACTGCACGGCGGTCGGAGCGCGGGGAGGCATCGCCACCGCGCGGGCCGCCGAGAAACTGATGAGCGCCGGAATGCGGCACCGAAATCCTGAGTATGAGACGCGCGGCAGAACCGCCGTCGCGGCGCGCGGCTCGCTCCACGGCCGCCGCCCAGCGGAGCGGTCGGACACGGGGTGAAACGAGCTTGCCTTGTTCATCGCGGCTGTCTTCAACCCGAGCGGCGCACGCTTGGGAGTGAAGAAAAGAATCTGGCTCTGGCGCGATGGCGCTAGAATTTCTCAGGAATCTGCGCTTCATGGCGACGGGGCGAAGGAATTGACGATCTGCAGCAAGGGAGAGTTTGCAGGGTGAGCGCAGCAGCTTACGCGCTGATTACGGGGGCATCGAGCGGCATCGGGGAATGTTTCGCCAAGGCCCTCGCGGTGCGCGGCCAGAACCTGGTCCTCGCGGCGCGGTCAGGAGACAAGCTCGAGAAGCTGGCCGCTGAGCTCCGGAGCGCGCACGGTGTCCTGGCCGAAGTCGTGGTTGTTGACCTGAGCGAGAGCGGAGCGGCGGGGCGGCTGGTAGAAGAGATCAAGCGGCGCGGTCTGCGGATAGATTTACTGGTTAACAATGCCGCCTTTGGCGCGCGCGGCGAATTCTGGACGCTGCCTCTCGACACGCAAATGCGGATGCTGCGGCTGAACGTCGAGGCTGTCGTCGAACTCAGCTATCGCTTGCTGCCCTCGATGGCCGGGCGGCGCGGCGGCGGGGTCATCCATGTCTCCTCGACGGCTGGCTTCCAGCCGGTGCCTTACACCTCGGTTTATGCCGCGGCCAAGGCTTTCATCACCAGCTTTTCGATGGCCCTGCGGGAAGAATTGCGGGAGCACGGCGTCCGGGTGGTCACGCTCTGTCCGGGAGGAACCCGGACCAATTTTTTCGTTGCCGGAAATTATGGGACCCGCAGCCTGCCCGGCGGCTTGCAACCGCCCGAGGAGGTGGTCGCGGCGGCTCTCGAAGCCCTGGATCGAGGGGGTGGTTTGGCAGTTCCCCGCGCGCTCAACAAGCTCTCGATCTTCGTCCAGCGATTCCTCCCGCGCGCCCGGGTGGCCCGCATCGCCGGCAACATGTTCCGCCCGCGATAAGCGCGCCGGCCTGCGCTTACGGCAGCGTGCGGCCTCGCCGGCCAGAAAAGAGAACGACGGTCTCCGGAAGGAGAGCCTCGGCGGGGCAGGCTCCGGCAGCCGGTCTCGCTAGCCTACCAGGGGCAGCGCCCGGGCCCCGCCCAGGTAGCTGCGCAGGATGCCGCGCCACTTGCCCTGGGCTTTCAAAATCAGTTCGATGGTCTCGCGCACGGCTCCCAGGCCGCCAGGCGCCTGGGTCCAGTAGTGGACGTGGGCCCGAAGCAAACGGCTTCCATTGCCCACGCCAACCGCCAAGCCGACGCGCCGAAGAATGGGAAGGTCCACCCAATCGTCCCCCACGTAGCAAACCTCCGAATCTCGGACGCCAGCCGAGCGAAGGATTTCTTCGTAGGGCGGCAGTTTGTCGAGAGCGTCTTCGCGCACAAAATCAATGCGTAATTCCCGCGCCCGGTGCTGCACGATGGGTGACTTGCGCCCGCTGATGATGCCGGTCTTGAGGCCGGCCTGGCGCGCGAAACGGATGCCGAGCCCGTCGCGCGAATGGAACGTCTTGGTCTCCAGGACTCCGCCCCGCGGGTGGGGCACGTAGTAGATGCGGCCGTCGGTGAGGACGCCATCCACATCCATCAGCAGCAGCTTGATCTTCTTTGCCCGCGCCCGCAGTTGCCGCTCGCTCAGTCGCATAGACTCCTCAATTTCGAGAGCCGGACTCCGGGCCGGCGTGGTGTCGGTGGGCCGGCCTGAAGGCCGACCCAAACTCGAGCCTCAAATCATTTCCGTGGACCAGAGATCGTGGAGATGCACCACGCCCTCTACTCTCCCCTCGGCATCCACCACCACGAGCGCCGTGATCCGCCGCGCTTCCATCAGGCTGAGGGCCTTGGTGGCCAGCTCTTTTCGCCCGATAGTGACCGGAGAAGGGGTCATCAAGTCGCTTGCGGCCAGCCGGAAGCAGCGCTCCCCGTCGCGCTCGAGCGCCCGGCGGAGATCGCCGTCGGAAATGATTCCCAACAACCGGCCTTGACCGTTGACGACCGCGGTGTGGCCCAGGCCCTTGCGGCTCATTTCGTAAATCAGTTCGGTGAGGCCGGCGCCGGCAGAAACGCGCGGGATCGCCTCTCCCGCGTGCATGACATTTTCAACTCGCCGCAGCTTGACGCCTAGATCACCACCCGGATGGAGCGCCGCATAATCTTCCTCGGTGAAGCCACGCTTTTCAAGCAGCGCCATGGCCAGGGCGTCCCCCATCGCCAGCATCGCCGTAGTTGAAGCGGTCGGCGCGAGCCCCAGCGGGCAGGCTTCCTGCCGGATGCCTACGTCAATCACGGCGTCGCTCGATTGAGCCAGCGTCGAAGATGAATCGCCGGTCAGGGAAATCAGAGGAATGGCAAGCCGCTTGACGGTATCGAGCAACCGGAGCAATTCCTCACTCTCCCCGCTGTAACTGAGCGCGATGAGCGCGTCACCCTTTACCAGCCGGCCCAAATCCCCGTGCAGCGCCTCCGCCGGGTGAAGGAAAAATGATGGGGTTCCGGTGCTCGATAAGGTCGCCGAGATCTTCTGTCCGATCAGGCCCGATTTTCCCATGCCCGCCACGACCACTCTTCCGTGGCAGGCGAGGAGGGTTTCAACCGCCTTCTCAAAGTCCTGATTGAGCCGCTGCGGCAGGTCCGCCAGGGCTCGGGCCTCTATCTCCAACACCTTGCGCGCTGTTGTCAGGCTCATGGATGACCCCGCATCTTAGCACAGCCGCTGGAACCTCGCTCGGTGCCTTCCAGAACGCCCTAAGGAAGCAGCGAGCCATGGCCGGCCAGAGTCGGGGTCATCTTCCGATCAAGGCGAGCTTATTGCGCTCGCGACGCTTGCAAAATGAACTGGTTGATGTTCCGACTGAGTACCGGCAGAACCTTCGGGTTGAGGTAGAGCATATGCCCGCAATGATAGTAGTCGGTCGTGATGCGTTTCGCCGCGCCGGGCGGGAGGCTCATGTGCTGGAAGGTGTATTGAGTTGCAAAGAACGGAGTCGCCATGTCGAAATAGCCGTTGTTTTGCATCACTTCCAGCCCTGGATCGTTGGTCATGGCGCGCGCGAGCGACGGAGCGACGTTCAAGAACATGGATCCGCCTCCGAAAAGACGTTGCACGGGCGGATTGAACTTCCAATCCCAAGCGCTGTTGACATGATAGCTGAGCTGAACGTAATGGTGCTGGCTGCGATAGTTCAAGTGGCGCTCGAGGTAATCGTTGAAGCTGGCGGTCAATGGTCCCTCGATCGCGCTGGTTGTGGCGCCGGCATTGCTTCTGCCGGCGATGGGAAGCAGAGGCTGGAGCTCGGGAAGAGTGTACCGCGCGTCGTAGCGCCCGGTGGAAGCGTCTTCCGAGCCCAGCAAGCGCCGTCGGAACAGGCGCAACGAGACGCGCAGATTCGCCCTCAACCAAAGCGACGCGGGCAGGCCCGTCAATCCGGCAAGTTGATGGGCGATATTCTGTCGGTCTGCCTGACTGAGCGCCGAGCCCTGGAATAACGCCGTGGCATAAGGCCCGGCGGCAAAGGCCTCCGCCCGATGGATCAGGTCGGGCAGGCTCGCGGGCTCGGGATGAAGCCGATGGTGGTACCAGGCGACCGCAGCGTAAGAGGGGAGATAAAGGATAAATGGCAAATCGTTGCCCGGCGCAAAGCTGATGGTCGGAAAGTTGAGCACCGTCGAGCAGAGGATCACCCCGTTCAGGTAGATCCCATGCTGAATCAATTCCTGCGCCAGCACCGCGGAGCGAGTCGTGCCGTAACTCTCGCCCAGCAGGAATTTGGGAGAGCCCCACCGGTGGTATTTTGAGATGTATCGCTCGACGAACTGGGTGAAGGCCTCCGCATCCTGACGGACGCCATAAAACATTTTGGGCTTCCCGGCCGGCGGCAGGATGCGGCTGTAGCCCGTGCCGATTGCGTCCACAAACACCAAGTCCGTGTTGGCCAGCACCGTGTCCGGATTGGGCGCCACCTGGTAAGGCGGGCGCGCCGCGGCGGCGTTGCCCGGCTGCGGCCAGATAATCTTGCGTGGACCGAAGCCTCCTAAATCCACCAGCGCCGATGCCGCTCCCGGCCCGCCGTTATAGCTGAAGGTCAACGGGCGCGCGGCAGGGTTGTCCACGCCGTCCTTGGTGTAAGCGATGTAAAACATTTTTGCTGTCGGCTGCCCCTTGGCGTTGTGGAGGATGATCGTCCCCGCCGTCGCGGTGTAGGCCATCTGCTGGCCCGCGGCTTCCACCGTGTGGTGGGTTGAGACAGCCCGTTCTTTTGGCTTCGGCTTTACCTCCGCCCTGGTCGCGGCCGTTTCTGGCTTGGAGGACGGCTTGGGGCTTTGGCTCTTTGCCATTCCGCAGATCGCAACGCTAGCGGTTAAAACCCAGTACCCTAAAAATGCGCGCACGAAAAATCCCTCCCCTCCCTTGGTTGTCGAATATTGCCTTCGCGTTTTCCGGCGGTCGCAAAAATATCTCCCTCGGGCCGCGGAAGACAAGCCGAAAAAGATTTGCCCTTGCCCTGGACTCGCGTGGTCAGCGGATCTTGCGCGAACGCCCGGCCTCTAGGTTAGCTCAGCGCGGCCTGATACGATGCGGC
>JAKAWO010000114.1 GCA_021827255.1 Acidobacteriota bacterium
CAGAATGGAACTTAGCAGTCAGCTCAGCAAGACTGTCCATGCTCACACAGCATACCAAGCATCAGCACAGACTGCTACCTCTATTTATTTACGCCGCCTAAGCATGATGCGCGAGGCGCTGGCCAAGCTCGACCGAAATGCCAACCAGCACGAAGGGATTTTTGGAACAGCAAGACCCAATTAACCCATTTTTGGAACATTTTGGGTACATTCCGGACGTTTCAGACGGACATGAGAAACAGCTTGGGATTGAGAGCAAAGAAATTAGCTGGCGGGGACGACGGGACTCGAACCCGCGACCTCATGCGTGACAGGCATGCGTTCTAACCAGCTGAACTACGTCCCCGCGGGAAATGCTTCGTGGAGCGTTTGAGTCACTGTAAGGATCGTGAAGTTGTCGAGCGCCCACCTGACGCGATTTTCGGCGCCGCCCGCGAAGCGCCCACCTGGTTCGCGGCGCGATCGCTCAATTTTTTCGTGGTGGGCGGTATCCGGCTCGAACGGATGACCTTCTGCTTGTAAGGCAGACGCTCTGACCGGCTGAGCTAACCGCCCGGCCTTTTCTCGACCCGCGCGCCTTGACACTTCCAACTTATAGAATATACACTGAGGGGTTCGGGGCGTCAACCACCGCTCGATCCGAGTCCTGCAGTTTGCTATGCACCTCCCACGAGAATACGTCGGGTACATGGCCCGCGAAGTGATGAAGCGGTTGAGCGTCGCGGGCTTGATTCAATACGAAGAACCGGATTACGTCCACGAGGTCATGTCGCAGGTGATGCTCGACGAGCTGGGGGTGGAAGACCGGATCAACGACGAAGCCCGCAAAATCCTGGAGCAGCATGGTGACCAGATGAAGCAGTACGGCGCGACCTATGAGGAGGCATTCAAGGCCATCAAACGGCAGTTGGTCCGTGATCGAAAGGTTATTCTTTAGGCCCGTCCGCTATCATGAAGCTGAGCCATGAAAAATTGATCCAGCTTTCCCACCGCCTTCTGGCCGCTATCGAAGAGGTGGATGAAATCGAAATTTTCGACGAACCGAACGTCATCCGCCAGGAAATCTTCAAGATCCTCACCGCTCTGCTGCAGGACGAAGAGAAAATCGAAGAAACCGTTCGGCAGCGCATTCTTTCTCAGAAGCGCACCATCCCGGAAGCCGGCGGCGAGTGGGACATCCTTTTCCGCAAATATTATTCCGACGAGCTGCGCAAACTCGGCATCACTTTCAACGCGCCGGCCCGCACCGAATTCTCTCGTTAGCCTGGCCTTCGGATCACCTTATAGAGCGGCACGCCTGCCGAGTTGGCCGAGGCAGACCAGCCCGGGGATCATCGCTTGGGGCGCGGGGCTGGGGTCGAGACCGCGCATGAACTGGGGGTCTGCGCTCATTTCCCGGCTGAGGGAAAAGGGACAAGAACAAACAAGGCCAGTAACAGAAAAGGGCGGCGCGCCAATGAATCTTGCGCGCCGCCTTCGCTTGCGGAGGATTGAGGGCCAAGCCTAATTCCGCCGCTCCAACACGGGAGGTTTCTCGTTATCGGGCGGCGGGTTTTTCCCTGTCTTGCCTTTCTTGTTGGTGCGCCGCTCAAGGGTTGGGCCATGCTCCTGCCGAGCCAGGTTGTTCATGGCGCCCATATCCATGGCCAGGCGCTCCTGCATCTTCGCGTAGCCCGAAGTGGTCACCAGGTAGCGGCGGCGCTTGGGCAAAAGCTCCTTGATTTCCTCCTCCGCCTTCACAATGCGGTCACCGGTGGGGGGATGGTCCATAAAAACCGAAGGGACACTTCCCGGCGTGCTGCGGGACTCCTGGATGATCTTGCCAAAGGCTTCCACAAAGGCGTTCGGATCGTACCCCGCCTTCCACAGATATTGGATTCCAAAGAAGTCGGCTTTCTTCTCCTGGTCGCGGCTGAACTTCAGAAAGGCCATCGGCACGCCGTTCATATACGCTTCCATCACGCCATAATAAAGCGCGTAGGACATGGGGGTGAACATCAGCGGAATCATGGCGTACTGCAGGATAGTCTGTTTGGTCATTTCGCTCGCCCAGGAGCGGATGGCGACGTGGGCGGTCTCATGCGCCAGCACGCCCGCGAGTTCGTCTTCATTGTTCATTGCCTTGAGCAAGCCGGTGTTCACGTACATGAAGCCGCCGGGCAGCGTCTCGGCGTTGATCGTCGGGTCCTCAATAATCTTGACGGTGATGGGGACTTTGGCGTCGGAGTTTCGCGCGATGTTCTGCTCCACTCGATTAACGTATTCGTTGACGACCGGATCCTTGAGCAGATGCGCGCTGCGGTCAATCTGTTCAGCGTATCGCCTCCCAATTTCGATTTCCTTCTGCATGGAGATTAATGACCGCTGGGCGACTTTCCGCTTGCCGATATCGTTGGGATTGTCTTGCTTGCTGGTGGCTCGGGCGTTCAACCCCACTCCGACCAGGAATGCCGCCACACAGGCCGCGATGCGCATTCGGGCTTTCATAACGCCCTCCTAACCCTTGACGCCATTATACGCCGGAATCAGTCTGCAATCTCGAATTCCACCCTTTCATTAACATAGGATTGAATCCCATCCTCCAGGGTTGCCCGCCGGCGGCTAGGCGTCACATGCCTGACTGCCGGCGGGAGGCGCTACCTTCGCGCCACAAGCGTCCTCCGTGACCCGCTGTGGCGATCTTCCGCCCCCCACTCCGCCGTTGACTTGCAGCCTCGGCGGATTGATCCTTGCCCTAACCCGGTTGTAGGGCGCATCGCGTCTGCGCGGGCGGCCACGCTAACCTGAACCTCTCTCCCGCAGGCGCTGGAGTCAAGGTCATGGGCACTTGCCGTGAACGACGCGCCCCCTGTTCGCGGCGCCCTCCAGCGCTCACCGCCCTCGTGATTTGCGCGACCCCAATCAGGCTGCAACCCGCCGGATTTCCTCCGGGAAGTTGTCGGCGGGAGGTAAGGGATTCGGCTGATGAAGTCCGTGCGATCCAGAGGGCGCGGTTCACCATCGAATAAAATTCCTTCTTGCGCGCGTGCTAGAATTTCGAATGCTCAAACCACTCATCGCGGAACACGTGTCTGCCGCTCGCCGCAGGCTCCTCCACTGGTTCCGAGCGAACGCCAGGTCGCTGCCGTGGCGAAAATCAAAAGATCCGTACCGAATTTGGGTATCCGAAGTCATGCTACAACAGACTCAAGTGGACACCGTGATTCCCTATTTCCGCCGATTCATCCGGGCGTTTCCAAGCATTCGAGCTCTGGCCGGCGCCCCTCTCGAGAGAGTTCTCGCGCTTTGGTCTGGCCTCGGCTACTACCGCCGCGCCCGCTACTTGCATCAAGCCGCGCAAAGGATTGTCCGGGAACATGGCGGCCGCTTTCCGCGTGACTGGCCATCGGTCCGCTCGCTTCCCGGCATCGGAGACTACACGGCGCGAGCTATCCTGAGCATCGCCTATGATCAGCCTTACGCCGTTCTCGATGGGAACGCCGCCCGTGTGATGGCGCGCCTGCTAGCGCTTGGGGGGAACGTCCGTCAAGCGAATTACCGCCATGCGGTGGAGCGCCAGTCTCAAGCGTTACTCTCGCGGCAGCATCCGGGCGACTTCAATCAAGCCATCATGGAAATCGGCCAGAGCATCTGCCGGCCGCGCGAACCTCGGTGTCCGCAATGCCCTCTACGCCCTTGGTGCCGCGCCTGGCATCTTGGCCGGCCCGAGTCCTTCCCTGCGCCGCCGCGCCGCCGCCCCGCCGAAACCTGCCACTTGGCCACAGCCGTCATGGTCCAGGATCGCCGGATGCTTTTGGTGAAGGGACTTGATGAAGGACTAATGCCCGACCTGTGGAACTTCCCCTCGGCCTTCGGAGCGTCACCGCGACAAGCCCTCGAGCGCCTTCGCGAGAAGCTCATCCCCCTGGTCAACGCCTCCTTCCGTTTGGATCAGCCGGCCGCCGAGTTCCGACACGGGATTACTTACCGCTCCATCATCGCCCGCGTCTATCTAGTGAAAACCCCAGCGTCCGCGCCCAGGAGTCCCTTGCGACAACCCTGCTCCGCCCCAGCCCGGCCTCCGCGCGCCGCAGCCGCCCGCTGGTTCACTTCCGATCAACTCTGCCGCGGAGCCCTTTCCCAGGTGGCGCGCAAGGCCCTCCGCAGTCTCGAGGATCCAGCCGGCGCGATCCTCGGCCAACTACATTCTCATTTTGGCTGAGCCGCCACGGAGGATTTGCGGTTGGCGCAAGCCCACGCACTTTCTCTCGTCACCGCCTCCATGTTCGGCGCCTTCGCGCCACAAGCGCATTTCCCTCCCATATTGGCTTCAGTGTCACAGGGGCACGATTCGGTTTTCATGCAACTGTAAACCATCCGCCCCGTCATCTTCATTGTCGCCGCCGGGTTGCCCTTGGCTGCCACCATCGCGCCAAGGGAGAAGAACAACATTCCTGCAAACGTCATAAGCGTCATGCCTCTTTTTGCCGCATTCTTCATGGGTGGTTCTCCTCCTTTGTGTACGGGTGAAGTGGTGAGCCTTATTCCGAGCTTGCTTTAGTGTTCTGGTGGCGTTCAGATTTCTGTGAGCTTGCGGGATTCCCGGTGGAGCGAGCCGCGACCTCTGGTGATGCGCCTTCAGCAGGGCGTTTTCAGCCGCTAAACCGCCCTCGTAGGCCGCCACCGCTGGCCGATTTCGAGCCCAATCGCGCCGCCTCCAATCACCACCATCCCGGCAGGCAACTTATCAAGATCGAGCGATTCCTTATTTGTGATGTATCCGCATCAGCCCGTGGCGAATCGAAGCCTTTGCGCCCATTCCAACCTCGCGCCGGCGGGACGAAGGCCCATGCGGAAAACTTGTGTCCCCTCGATCACGGCTGTGTGGCTTGGCTCTGCGGCGCAGGTTGGCTCGTGAACAGGATCTCCAGCGCGCGGGCCTCATTGAAAACTTCGCTCGCAAGTTCTCCGTCTATGATCACTGCCGGGACGCTGGAGATTTTCCAGAGGGCTGCCGCGTCCCGCCCTTCGGGAGTGTCCACGTCCAGGTTTCGCAAATCGAAGCCCAGGCGGTCGCGTAGTCCTGCCCAAAGCCGCTTGGCGTCGGGACAACGCGGACACCAACTAGCGGTGAGGAGCACAACAGTCCTGGCCATTCCGGGCCTCCTTGATAGCGCGCTCCAAAAGTTCGCGCGGCGGCACACCCGCAAAACGATTCCCATTGCGGTACACCCGGCACTTCAGACCGTAGTCCGTGTTGGAACGCGCCACGGGATCAATGTCCTCCCCATCCACTCGAATCGTCGGCGAACCGAGAAAGCGCAGACGCGCCGCCTCTTCCGCCTCCTTAACCTCCCGCGACTCGACTTCGGCGGGCGTTCCCAAGGACCGCAGCACATCCTCGATCAACGCCTCGACTTCCTGATAGGTCGGGCAGCCTGTAAAATACAGAAGTTCGATCTTCATTCGCTAAGCCTCCTCATTCCCGTTCGATCGCCCCAATTCCTCCAAGACCGGGCAAGCCTTTTCGGCGCGGGCGGGCAATCGCCGCAAGTCGCGGTTGCACTTCCGCAATGCGGATTGGATTTCGCTTTGCAGCCGCTCGAGCTCGGCGATCTTCGCGCGAACCGCCTTGAGCTTTTGACCCAGCAGGTCCCGGACGTGCGAGCATGCCTGAGATTCTGTCCGCCGCAGGACCAGCAGTTCGCGAATCTCGGACAGTGAGAACCCCAGTTCCTGCGCCTTGCGGATAAACTTCAGATCGCAGACTGAGTTCTGGTCAAAAAGCCGAAAGCCACCTTCGCTGCGGATAGGTGGTTTCAGCAACCCCTCGCGCTCGTAAAAGCGAATAGCGTGAATCCCCAGTCCCGTTTCCTGGGCTACTTTGCCGATTTGAAGCCCTTCGATCATCGCCTGCCTCCGTCTCTGCCTTTATGATGCACTCTAGACATTAGTCGAGAGTCAAGAACTTTTTTGGGGATTGACGGCGGCTGAGCGTCTAGGTCTTCGCAGCCTTCGCAAGCGCTTGAAATGCTTATACTTAACCCATGGCCGCGGGCGTCTGGTTACTGACCGGCTGGACTTGCGCGTGGAGTTTAGTGGCTTCCCCTTAGCCTAAACGGGAGTTAACATCCTTCGAGGGAGAGTCGAAGGTTTTGATACTTCAAAATATGTGTGTTCTGTGCCCAGCCGCTTTGCGCGCGCCAATGTCGCAGGCATCTTGGGAGTGACCGTGAGCGGCCGCGGAAAAAAGCTCTTGGCTTGTTGGCGACACAAACGGCACCCCCATCGTCCAATTATTCTTCTCTTGGGGCTGAGGGCGAATTCCACCCTGCCCGACGGAGACGCTAAAGGGTTCTTGTGGTCACCTTTTCAAGCGTCGTATCAGGCACGGATTTGCTGAAGTGAACGGTGAAATCCTCGACGTTATTGAGCTCAAAAACCGGAACACCCGGAGCGTGCTGGGCGCTGATGTGGAAGAAATCCGCGCCTTTCACGTCATCCAGAATGAAGGGTGGTCGCTGGTCCTCCTTTTCGTACTTGATCTCGATTTCGCTCATCTCCAACCCCTTGATGTGGCGGAGGAAAAACCCATAGGAAGGTGTGGTTCCGAACATCGTCGGCTCGGGATAGCCGTCGGCTTTTTCGCGCAGGACAATCGCCGCCTCTTCCTTGGTTCCACCGCCCTGGTGCAGGATATAAATGCCGCTCAACCTGACGTCCTCGATCTCATGACCGGGGATTCCGCTAAGGATTGAAGCGTACCTGCCGGCGGTGTTGGAGACGACAAGATTGCTGATATTGACGCGCCGCAGCTTGCCGACCGGAGTGCTGGGCGGACTGTGCCTTTGGTAAGGGGGAGCGGACATCCGGCTGCCCAGGCGCAAGAAGATCGGCGCGACGCCAACGTCCCGCATCGTGACATTGCTGATGGAGACATCTTCCAAGTGCGCTCCGTCCACTGTCTCGAGCGCCAGCCCCATGGAGTGTTCGAAGACGCAGTTGGTGACGGTGATGTTTTTGAAGCCGCCAAAGGACTCCGTTCCGCACTTGAAGCGGCCGTTGCGCGGAACGTGGAAATAGTGGCCGTGATACATGCCGCCAGCCGTGGGAGGGAACAGTTTCCACGTTCCATCGTACACGGAGCCGACTTCGTAGCCGCCGGTCACGAAGCAGTTGCTGATGGTCAGGTTTTTCGTCGGTCGCGAATAGCCGAGCGCGTCCGAGCTTTTCGGGCAGATGCCGTCGTCATACGGATCGTTCACCGTGCAATTTGTTACCCGCGTGTTCCAGCAGCAGTCGAGGTCCATGCCGTCGCGCTCCGTGTCAATTAGCAGGTTGTCAATCGTCATGTTGTCCACGCCGGTCGCCAGGATGCCGAAGTGCCCGCCGTGCAGAATCGAAAAATCGCGCAAAATGACGTTGTGGCAATTCTTGAGGGCGATGCACTTGTCGCCTTGTCCGGCAACCGGAACGCGCCGCAGGGGGTGCGGAGGGCGCCCCATGGGGTACTTCATAGGGTACAGAGTGGTTCCCATGGGGTGCATTCCGATTCCCGTGCCTCGCAGCAGGCCTTTGCCGTAAATCAGCCCTGGGCCAAGAATCGAAACGTTCTCCAGCCCCACGCCCCAAATGAGAGCGTTGTGCCAGTGCCGGTGGCCAAAGTCCTCATAATGATTGCCCGGCCCGGGCTCCGGCGGGTCATAACCGGGGCCGCCACCTTCGGGCGGCGTGGCGCCGAGGATCGTCGAGCCCTGGTCGAGATAGAGCGCCACGTTGCTCTTCAGCCGAATCGAGAAGCACAGATAAGTGCCGGCCGGGACGAGCACCGTGCCGCCACCCGCTGCTGCTGCCGCTTCAACGGCTTTATTGATGGCAAGGGTATCAAGGGTTTTCCCGTCGCCCGTCGCTCCAAAGACCCTAACGTTATAAACGTTCGCATGGCCGCCCACGTGGGCTGGCGCGTTTTGCGCCGCGGCCGTGTTGGGAGGCAACAGAAGGTCCGCCGCCGTCCATGCTGCTCCAATCCCAATCATTTTCTCGAGGGCTTGCCGCTTGCTCCTATCAATACTCACTCCCTGATCGCCCATAGCTTGTCCTCTCCGGTTGCTAAGATTCGGATGCCGCGGCCTCCGATGGAACCGATCCCACGCGGATGATTGCCGCCATAACTTTATCACGTCTTGCCGCGAAGGTTTCACGAAACGCTGGGAAGCGGGAAATACCCGTCTTCCTGGCACGGTTGCGATAAGCCGGTCAGTCTTAATAGGTCGCCCGGCCGCCCGAAATGTCGTAGCACTGGCCGGTCGTAAATGAGGCTTCGCGGGAAGCCAGATAGTGCACGAGCGCCGCCACTTCTTCAACGGTTCCCAGCCGCCCCACGGGAATCCGGCTAACCATGTAGTCGAGCGTGGACTGCGGGATATTATCCAGAATCGGTGTGCGAACGACGGCGGGCGAAATGCTGTTCACGGTGAGGTCGCCTTTGCCCGCCACTTCCTTCGCCAGCGCCTTCGTCAGGCAGATCACCGCTGCCTTGGTGCTCGAATAGGGAATCAGCGACGGATTGCCTTCTTTGCCGGCAATCGAGGCGACGTTAATGATCCGTCCGTAGCGCCGCTCCATCATTTCTCCGATCACGCTCCGGCACATCAAAAAGGCGCCCTTCAGGTTGACGGCATAGACCCGGTCAAGGTCCGCTTCGCTCAGCTCCCATAGCGGCGCCGCGCGGCCCGCGATCCCGGCGTTGTTGACCAGGATTTCGATAGGGCCGAGCTTTTGGCGAATCTCGCGCACCGCATTCTCAACCGACGCCGAGCTCGAGACATCGCATCCGATGGCCGTGCCCTCGATGGAAACGGCCACGGTCCGGGCCGTCGCTTCGTTCACATCCAGCGCGGCCACTCGCGCTCCGGCGGCAGCGAGCCTTTCGGCAATCGCT
>JAKAWO010000115.1 GCA_021827255.1 Acidobacteriota bacterium
GAAACAGACTCCGATTCTCCAAGCCCTCTGCCAAGTGCCGCCAGCCGCGAAAGCGAATCCGTTTCTGCCAGCGTTTCGGATGGAGTCCGAAAATAGGCCGATTGCTGCCCAAGCGAATCAGAAACCGCTTCAGATTCCGCCAGGGTCACCGCATAGCCGAACTGCTGCGCAATCGAGTCAGACAGGCTTTCAGATTCGGCGAGCGTGACTGGAAACCCTTCACTCTTGGCCACTGAATCCGAAGTTGTTGGCGCGTCCGTGACGCCGCGCCCAAATCCTGCCACGCGCGCAATCGAGTCAGACTGAGAAAGCGTTTCTGTAAGCGAGACCGTGTACGCGCCGGATGAGGTGAACGGGGTCGTCAGAATATCATTCGTCGTGTTGCCGGCATCGAAACTGACGGACTCGTTCGAGTGGGCATTCGAGTTTTGAATCACTACCTCTATCCCAATAACGTCACTTGCGCTGGCGCTTGGATTCGAGGCGCCGGAGAGACTAAGGGTCAGAACGCCGGCCGCGCCGAGGCCCTGGGTGAAGGTCTGGTCTGCGATTCGAGCGACTTGGCTTCCGCTCGACGTCTCCTCCTCCAAGCAGACTTCAGTGACCGTTAGATTGGAATTTGCGGACGTGACATTGAGGTTAAGCGCCCACGTTCCCGAAGGCCACGATGTCGAATTGGGAATCCCGCTCGCCGAGTAGAGATTAAACTGCTCAGTCGTCCCCTTGGCGATCGTCGTAGTCAGCGAGCCTGTGGCTGCGCCCGAGGAAACCAGCGTCTGCGGGGCGAGTGATCCCATGCTGTAGGTGGTGCCGGAGCAGTCCACGACGCCGGTCAGGCTGCTTGCAGCGTTGGACTCTGTCAGCGTCAAGTTTGCCGCGTGCAGGGGGCTCGCTAAAGCCATGAACCCCATAGCCGCCAGGATGAGCGCCCTGCCGTGGTTCGCCTGCGATGGACGAAGGTTCACTGTCCGTATCCGCCAATCCCGTAGCCCAGCACCCCGTAGCCGCCTGGCGGGGCTAAAAGTGCTGGCTCGAAGCTCGAAAGAATCACTCCTACCGCCGGAATCTCCAGCGCGTAGAGTGGCTGCTTCTGCAATTGTCCGAGCTGCTGGAGCCAAGCCTGATTGCCCTGGATCACGCCACCACCTGCCTGAACTTCAGCTTGAATTTGTAAAGTCCCGGGGCGCGATAGGCCGGCTGCCACGTCGTCCCTTCGAGCCAATAATTCGTGAAGCTCGATTGGCTCGCGTCAGGGTAGTAGCTGAACTGATTGCCAGCGAGCGCGTACTGCATGAAAGCGTTCCAGCTCTGAACGTCCGCTCCTGAAAGCACAGCCGCCATAGTGATTTCGAGAAAGCTGTCAATGCGCTCCAAAATGGATTCGCGCACCCCGCTCGAGCTGATGTTGTCATGCCGCGTGGCGACGGAGTTGTATGCGGCCACTTGCGTCGGCGGATAGGTGAACGGCAACGTGCTCACGCTCCCGCCCACTGCGTAAGTAATCTGTGGCCAAGCCATCAGTGTCCTACCGGCGCTCCGCGCTCGGCCGTGGTGGCATGAAGATTCACGCTGCCGCTGCGCACCGCCTCTGAAATCGAAGGCACCAGCGCCGTCGCCGCCTGCCGGCCGTCAATGTGCAGGTTGACAACGAGGGATGGCCCCATCGAGCCGGGCGCAAGCCCAGGACTGATCCCGCCGCCTGAGTACTCGCCGCCCGCTTCTCCGCCATATTCCATGCCCCGTCCATGATGGCCGTGCAGGCCGGACAGCGTGCGGCCGCCGCCGGGGCCGTGAGCGCGCCCGTGGCCGCCCGCCAGAACGGCCGCGCCCAGCCCTGCCGCCGCCCCGGCCACGGCGTAGAAAAGCGCCGCTGACTCAAACGCCGCTGCCGCCGCCGGCGGATTCCAGAACAGGTCCGCGAAGCCCACCGCCGTTTCGTAAATCGCGTGCACCAACGCCTGCGCCGCAATCGAAGCCAGCGTGGCCTTCAGCGCCTTCTCCATCGCCGCGCCCACCGAGTTGCCATAAACAATCGCCTGCGCCACGCTCGAGCCCATGGCCGAGGAGAACTTCATCAGTGAAATGCCGGACATCTCCGTTGCTTGCCGAATCTGCATCATGCGAAGCTCCAGCTCGGTGAACGCCGGCGCCGCGGTCGTCGCATAATTCGTCGTCTGTCGCAACTGGCGGTTGAACTGCCGTAGCGTCTCGCCGAGCGGACCGTATCCCCGCTGCGCGTGGCGCGAGAAGTTTTCGAGCGCCGCCGTCAGGACCGTGACATGCGTATTGCTCCGTCGCGCCCACTGCGACACGTCGAGGCCCATGTCCGCCAGGTTTCCCTTGAAGTTCTCGCGAAACTTGCGGATATGCTCCTGCGCGTTCTCAGGGTCCGCGCTGATTCGAAACAGTAGCCTTGTTGCCTTTGGCATATTTGAAGCCCCCAGTTGCCCGTTGTCAGTCCTGAATCTTCAATCCTCCGTCCCGGCGGAATCGTTCCCTCAAAGCGACGATTCCCCGCCCCAGCCAGTAGTACAACGCGCCGTTCATTCCCGCAGCGATGATCCAGGCAACAAGCTGCCCCCGCGCCGACATGTCCATCGCTATGAACCCGAGGGGAAATTCGGGCGGGCACAGGACGAACGTCACGTCCTCCAAGAACGACGACACGCCAGCAAAGAGGTTGTGAGTGTTGATAAACCACCACACCCCCGCAAGGGCGAACGTGACGGCAATGCCGAGCGCGGCTAGCCTTCGTGGAAGCGTCGATCTGCTCATAAGCGCAACCCTCCTCTGGTCATTTTGGGAACCGTTCCTTCAAGTCCTCAACCAGACCGCCGGGAAAAACGCTGTTCGGAGCGCGTATCCCACCTGCCCGCAGCACCTCCTCAACCCATTCCGCGCAATTGTGATACAGGACGTCGTAGCTTTGCGGATGCTTCCACGCCGCTGCGATGAACGCCTCCATCCTCGCCGCTTGCTCCGGCGTGACGTGAAGCGTGACTTGCTCCTTGGGACTCCCGAAGTCACGCTCGACGTGGCCGGACACAGGGTGGGCCATCCCTCTCGTCACCAAGTACTCCAAGGGGAGCCCGCCGCTCATCACATCCTCCGCTAGGCCCGCGCCCGCCGCCAGGTCCGAATCGGGTTCCAACCCGACCGCTGTGTCTCCGCCCACCGAGATGGTGGAATGGCCAAAAGGCTCAGCCGAGCTCGGCACCTCATATACCGTGACGGTCCCCGTCTGACCGCCCTTCGACCTTTCGCCCCCGCGGTGCGCCACGGGCACGCCCTCGGGTCGACCCGCCTCCACCTCAAAGGTCATGCCGTCCAACTCGCTGATCGCCTCCTGAAACCGCTCCAGCGCCTCCTCAACGTCCGATTCGATACTGACCGAGAAATCAAGCATTGCGCGCGTCCTTTCTCAGTTATCTCCGGTAGACTTTCGCTGTTCAGAAAGTCTGCGGCTTTTCCCTTCGCTAAGACCGGCAGACAAAAGCAGCGATCTGCTCCAGCCGGCTGAAGCTCGCCTGCGCGTTGCGCGAGAAGTTTTCGAGCGCCGCCGTCAGGACCGTGACATGCGTATTGCTCCGTCGCGCCCATTGCGCCACGTCCACGCCCATATCCGCCAGGCTTCCCTTGAAGTTCTCGCGGAACTTGCGGATATGCTCCTGCGCGTTCTCAGGGTCCGCAACAATTTTGAAAAGCGATTTGGTTGGGTCGTCGCTCATGATTTAAGTCCTCACTCCTCAGTCGCCAGCCCCGAGCCGACCCTCGCCGTGCGCCGCCCGTGCGGCTCGCGAAGAGAGGCCAGGCGGCATCACCTTCCGCACGGCGTCCCCACCCGGTCGAGTTGATAGAACACGCCGTTCCATAGCGTCACCAGCCGGTTCTCGTTACGGATGAACAGCATGGTTCCGACATCCACGACTTCTCCGCCCCGGTGGTCGAGCGCGTCAACTTCCAGGACGGATTTGCACTTGATCCCAAGCTCCGAGGCGCTGATGTGGGAAGCTTGGAAGAACCTTGCACGTGACCAGCGCCTCTCTTTGTACAGCGGGTTAAAAATGCGAACGCGCTGACCAAATTCCATCTCAGCGGGCAGGTACGTCGCCCTTAGGCCAAGGAATGCCTTGTTGGGAGCCTCGGAAATGCCCGAAGTTGGAATCACCTTCTTGACCACCCAGTGGCCGCACACCGGCTGCGGCGGCTGCCGCGTGACCGCCGGGCGAAGTTTCGGCGCTGTCGCCGCCCCGCAAGGCACAGCAAGAAGCAGGATGCAGCCAACGATGGACATCTTCATAAGGCCTCCCTAGTGCTCCCCATCCTCATACAGAAGCCATTCACGAACTCGCCGGCGAAATGAAGATCCCCGGCCCCGACCACCAGCGCTGCCGTTACCCGTTTGGAACTCATTGGCCTTCCTCCTTCCATTGCGTGTCAATCTGAAAGCGAGGGTGCTTCCTCCTCACGAGGTAGAACGAACCCCTCTGCTCGCCTTGCGTTGACAGCCTCGGCCTCATCATCTTGACCCTGCCGCTCGACGCGTCGAATCCCCACGTGATCGAGCCGAGCACAAAGACGTTAGGGCCTACAGCCGTTGTAAGGGGCCTTGCATCCCCACTCCACCAGTTCGCACCGGAAGACCTCGACGGCATGCCGGTTATGGAAAGCCGAGGCCAGCCTCTCCATGGACGCGCAAATCCGCGCCACCGGCAGGCCGGCGACCGCTGAGCCGGCATCGCACGTCACGTCAATCTCCATCGTGCCTCTGCGCCTCGGAACGGGGAGCTTCCACGGCGGCGTCAAAGAGTCCGGCGGCGGAGGCGGCTCGATGCGTTCCCTGCGAAACACCATCGGCCTCGGGGAAACGTCCCAAACCAGATTGAGCCCCTCAAGTCCCTCCGCCAGGCTCTTCATCTCCTGCGGCGAAATCCATTGCGTCAGGCCCAGCCAATACTGGGTTGTCCACGCCCCGGCGCGGGGACCACGCTCCTGCACCTGCCTAAAAATCGTTGGCATCGGGGGAAAGTCATACGAAATTGGCGCGACATAGACAAAGCGAATCGCGTAGTTCTTTTGCCCCAGCCACTCGGTCAGCACAGCCGGACGCCGCTCCGGCTTCCTCTGTCCCGCCGCGCCAATCAAGGGAAGTGCCAGCAACAGCAAAAGCGTCTTTGCAGCCCACTTCGAAGTCATTGGCCCTTGTCTCTCCACGCCTCTCCTCTACCCGAAACCAGGCAACCTCTACCGGCCAGGCTCGGGTTTGAAGGGCTCGACGTTGTAATAGCGGAAACCTGACACCTTGCAGCCCCACTCCTCCCGCGCATCACGAAAGGCATCTATCGCGTGGTGGCTGTGAAAAGCCGGAGCCACTCGTTTCATGGCGCCGCAGATCCTCGCGGCCGGCAGGTCCGCCACAGCCGATCCCGCGTCACAAGTGACGTCAATTTCCATCGTTCCCTTGTGTCGCGGCACGGGCAGCTTCCACGGCGGCGTCAAAGAGTCCGGCGGTGGCGGAGGCTCGATGCGTTCTCTGCGAAACACCATCGGCTTCGACGAAATGTCCCAAACCAGATTGAGTTTTGCGAGCCCTTCCGCCAACCCCTTCATGGCTTCCGGCGAGACCCATTGCGTCAGGCCCAAGGGAAACCCGGTTGTCCACGTCCCATATCGCGGGTCACGCCTTTCCACCTGCCTGAAAGTCGTCGGCGTGGGAACGTGATTGTAAGAAATCGGCGCGATATAAACAAAGCGAATCGCGTAGTTCTTTTCATTCAGCCACTTGGCTAGTATTGCTGCGTCAACTTCTCGGCGGCCCTGTGCCGGCGCGCCTGCTGGCAGGTCGGCATGCAGGCGCGAGGAATTCCGGCGCCCCAGAGCCAAAGACGGCACCCCGTCTCCGCCCGCCGCGCCCCCACCTCCGCGACTGGCTAATCTGCCCCGACCAGCGCTCGTATTAGCGGCTGTTACTTGCCCGTTGGGACCGCTCGCGGTCAGCACCTCCGCTCTCCCCTTCGACACGACGAATCCCCACGTGATCGAGCCGAAAACCACAAATGTGCCGCCTTTTAGCATCCCCAGGGTGGAAACGAACTTCCTTGAGCCGTGCCTGCCCGCCGGAAAACTCGGCGAATCCCAGAGGACTTCCTGACCCCCCCGCCCCCCGCTGGTGTTCCCGAGTATGGGTGGAGGATCGTCCGGGCTGCCCACCCCGCGAGCATAAACAACATGACCCCGTGGATCGCCCGTTCCCGTCACCGTCTCCACCCATTTGCAGGCGTCGCAGTTGCCAGGCGTCATCTCAATGGTCATGCCGACGCCGCCCGGAATCACACTGACCGGCGTCTGCCCGATTTCCACCGCGATAGGAGCCAAACTGGACCTCATAAGCGTCACAACCTCGCGCCTCGTTGTCGCTGCGCGCTCCCGCGACGCGGCCATCGCGGGAAGCCCCCAAAGGACCGTGGAGCAAGCCAAAATGCTCAGCCCGGCGACGGCGAAATGAAGACCCCCGGCCCCGACCACCAGCGCTGCCGTTACCCGTTTGGAACTCATTGGCCTTCCTCCTTCCATTGCGTGTCAATCTGAAAGCGAGGGTACTTCCTCCTCACGAGGTAGAACGAACCCCTCTGCTCGCCTTGCGTTGACAGCCTCGGCCTCATCATCTTGACCCTGCCGCTCGACACGTCGAACCCCCACGTAACCGAGCCCAGCACGTGGAATTTCCCGCCTTTATAGACACCGATCGAGGATACAAAGTGCTTCCAACCTTTTTTCGTCCCCGCCGGAAAGCCCGGGGAGTCCCAGAGAATGTCCTGGCCGTTCGGTCTGCCGCTGGTATTCCCGATCACCGGCGCGGGATCGGTCGGGCTGCCCACGCTATGGCGCCAGTCCGTTTGCGCCCCCTCGCCGCTGATGTCACGTGTCTGTATCCACTTACACCTTGCGCAGCCGGAAGGCGTCCCCACGATCTTCATGCCCACGCTTCCGGCAGAGACACTAACCGGCGTCGTCTTTATCGTCAGCTCGATTGGGGCGATGCTGCCCTTTAGCAGCGTCACATGCGTTACGCGCGTCCCGCTCCAGGTCGGAGGCGCGTTCACCATCAACCATGAATGCGCCCGCACAGCTCGCTCCAGTTGGGCCTCAAGATTCCCGCCCTGCAATTCGCCGAGCGCCTCCCGAAGCTCGTCCAGCCCCTTCATTACATCGTCGGACCCAATGCTGAAATTGAAGCCACCCATCGCGTCACCCAACCCAAAATGGTGAATCGTTGAAGCTAACAGTCCTACGCCTCTTCCATCTCTATTTCAAACTCGATTTGCGACTCCCGCCACGCCGCTCCGCCCGGCCGCTGCATCAGCGCGCCCAAATCGTGTTGCGTAATTCGCAAGTCCTGCACTTTCGACACCGCCGGATTCAAGCCCGCCGTCATGCCGCCCGGAACCGTGGTGTGCGTGATGGCGAGCGGCGTATAAAAGTCCGAAAACTGAATCGAGGTCAGCACCATGTCCACGGCGCGCAAATAATCCATGGCGTCTTCCGCCAGCCACTCGGGGTCCGTGCCCGTGATCGCCATGCCGCAGAAGAATTCCACCGTTTCCGAGCGCAGCGCGATGTCCGAATTCACATCGAACACCGTGCTGTGCGCCACCAGCACGATGGCCGGCCAGTTCTGCATCGCGCCCGCTTCCTTATAAAACCCGACAAACGGATTGAGCGCCCGGCTCGACGCTCGCGTGGCATTCACAATCCCCAGCGCCGCCTGTTGGTCGCGCTGCACGATGGCGATCAGTTGATCCACCAGCGGCCTGGCAAATTGCGCGTTATACGTCGGAATCACAGCTCATCTCGCCAATCAGAATCCGTGCCCCGCGGCCGCTCGCCGCGCCGCTGCGTGGCGCGTTCTTCGTCCCTTCCCTCACCAAACGATGTCATTCGTCCGTTCCCCGCTGATTTCGTCGCCCCTCCACTCTTCCGCCGCCCGCCGTTCCCTTTCGAGCAGTCGCGCCGCCGCCGCCAGATCGAAATCGAGCGCCACCACGCGGTCGCGCAGCAGAATCAGCTCGCTCGGCCGGCAGCCAAATTTTTCCCCCGCGATGGCCAACAGCAAAAAGTTCTCACCGCGAACGAAATCGCTCGAGCTTGCCGCTCGAGACCTCCGGTTGGGCGACGGGCGTCTCCCGGTTTGTCCTCCCAAGCCCGGCATCGTTTTCACTCAGCGCCCGGCACGCCCACTCAAAAATAAACGCGCAGTCGTCGGGCGGAATTTCGCCCATCGGGATTTCATTCGGCCCGTCGCCGATGGCCGGCTCGATGACGCTCGCCCGGATCAGCCGGCGGGCGAACTCGGCCAGCTCCACGATCTCTTCCCCGGTCATTTCATGCGCCGTCCGGCCTTTTTCGCCGTTCGGTTCGAGCGCCGCCGCCAGCAGTCGTTGCGGCAGCCGCCCGGACATCACCCACTCGAGCGGCTCCGGCCGCGCCGCCAGAATCGTCGCCCCGCTCGGCAGCGTCAATCGCTCCGCCCGCGCCCGCAGGTTCGCCTCCGCCGCCGCCCGCCAATCCGCCGCGCTGGCAATATGGTTTTGCTTCCGCTTCGACATGCAGCCTCCCAATACCGTGGCCGAGGGCAACTGACCCGTGGCGGCCCGGAGTTCCGAATTCAGAGTTACACGCTACCGACCATCACCCGCGTCTTTAACTCCTCACCCCAACCCTTCCGCTCTTGCCACTCCCCACGGCTCTTCTACGTCTGCCGATAAATCTTCCCCACCTGATCGCCAGCGGCCCGCGTGGGGTCAGCGAGCCCGGTCAGCTTCACCTTATAAGTGGTTTCCTTGGCGCGCTGGAACGGAAGCTCGACGGCCTGAGCCTGGTACGCTTGA
>JAKAWO010000116.1 GCA_021827255.1 Acidobacteriota bacterium
TTGCCGCCGCGCAGGTGACGAACCCGCTGACGGCCCGGTCGGGCGGGGCGGGTCTTCGGATGGGTGCGGGGAAAGTTCTCCCCTCGTGCGGTTTCTTCGCGGCGGCCGGGGTTGGGCAGTACCTGCGAGAGGCGGTCTTGGCGGCGGGCTACCCGGACTTGCGCGGACGGAGGTCCCGAGCGCGGATGATGTAAGGCGCGCCGATGCGAACCATCGCGTCCTCGGAGGGCGAAGCGCCGCCGCCGGCCAGCAGCTCATTGCGGACGAACTCGACAAAGGCCTGCATCTGTTTCTGCGCGTCCTCCATGCGCCGCCGCATGTTCAGGATGATCCCCACGCCGGCCAGGTTGACGCCGAGATCGCGCGTCAGCTTGAGGATGGTTTCGAGAACCTCCAAATCTTTCTGCGAGTATAGCCGCGTGTTCCCCTGGCTGCGCGAGGGGATGAGCAGACCCTCGCGCTCATACAGCCGCAGCGTTTGCGGATGGATGTTGTACATCTCCGCTACGGCTGAAATCATGTAGCCGGCCTTGCCGCGAGTTTTTCGTCCGCGCTTGGCCATAAAAGAGAGGCGTCAGAACTCAGGAGCTGGAACGTCGGGCAGCGCCGCCCGCCGGGAAATCGCCTTTCCTTCTGGGTCCTGACTGCTGGCCTCTAAATTCTGCTTTGCTCATTTCGTTCCTTGCCTTAACAGCTCGGCGCGGGGGTTTTCGGGATTCAGGCGCCCGAGCTCGCGCAAGATTTCCTTGCTGCGCTCGTCCGCGACCTTGGGGACAACGATTTGAACCTCGACAAACTGATGGCCGCGGGCGCTGGCGCGCAAGGACGGCGCGCCCTTGCCGAGCAGCCGCAATTTCTGGCCACTCTCGGTGCCGGGCGGAATCTTAATCGTGGTGGGGCCGTCAATCGTCGGCACTTCCACTTTGGCGCCGAGCGCGGCTTCGGTCACCGTCACGGGAACTTTGATGTAAAGGTTGTCGCCCTTGCGCTCGAAGACGGGGTGCGGCTCGACTTCGGTCACGATGTACAAATCGCCCGGCGGAGCGCCCGCCGCGCCGGCGTTACCCTTGCCCGGGACGCGCACCCGCGAGCCGGTGTCCACCCCCGGAGGAATGCGCACGTCAAAGGTTTCCGGCTTGCGGATTTGGCCGGAGCCGCCGCAGGCCGGGCAGGGACGCCGCTCGCGCCCGCTTCCCCCGCAGCGCGGACAAGTGACGGTGAAGCGCATCGCGCCCGCCTGGCGAGCGGTCTTGCCCGTGCCGCCGCAAACCGTGCAGGTGACCGCTGGGCCGCTCGCATGGCCGGTGCCGTGGCAGGTGGCGCAGGTTTCGGCCCGCTCCACGGTGATGCGCACCTGCGTTCCTCGAATCGCGTCCCAAAAAGCCAGGCGCATCCGGTGCTCCAGGTCGCGGCCGCGCGCCGGCCCTTCAACTTCTTCTTCTCTCCCTCGATGGAAGACTTGCGAGAAAAGATCGCGCACCGAGGACCCGAACCCCGCCCCCTTCTCATCTTGCGGATTGAAGTCGGAGAAATCGAATCCGGAAAAATCAACCGTCGGCCCGGCCGCCGCGCCCGCCTCGGCCCCGACGCCGTAGCCGCCGGGCGGAATGTTGTCGGCGTAAAACCCGTATTGATCGTAAATCTTGCGCTTCTTTTCGTCGCTCAGAATGTCGTAGGCTTCCTGAATCTCTTTGAACTTTTCCTCCGCCTGCTGGTTGTTGGGATTGAAATCGGGATGATACTTGCGGGCCAGCCGCCGGTACGCCTTGCGGATCTGCTCCGGCTTGGCGCTGCGGTCAACCCCCAGGGCGGCGTAGTAATCTTTCTGAGTTCCGACCGGCATGGGCCCTCACGTCGCAAGAAGGGAGGTCGTGCAACGACTACGCGGCCCTCTGGCGCACATCCGATCACATGGGCGACGCGTCTTGTGCCGACAGTACGCGGGTATTGACATGCTCCCGTCCCGCCGCTATAACGTTCTTTGAAACTGGTGCGCTACCCACAAGGTAGCGTCGCGGGCTGCAAAGCCGCCAGTTTCATTTTTTATTTTCGAACGCGCCCTCCGCCGGGACCTTTGAGGCGCCGCTCAGTTCTTGCTGTACTTCAGGATCGGGCCCAAATGATTCGGGCAGCGCGAGGCGAGCCAAGCTTCGAGGTGGCGGCGAATTTCCAGCGCCGCCGGAGAGCTGGACAGCGGGCGCTCGAGCTGGAGGTCGAAAAATTGCCCTTGATGGCAGCGCGGGCATTCAACGGGGACTAGGGCGCGGTATTCAACCCCTGGCGCGCCGGTTGTTGATTCGTTCACTGTGGCCTCTTCGCCTACAGAAATCGGAATCCAGAATGAGGGCCGAGCAGACTCAACCCTCGCGCCGCCGGCCAACCTGCATTCTGGCTCGCGTCTCCTCTAAACCTTACTTCTTGTCCTCGCCTTCGACGACTTCCGCGTCAATCACCTCACTCTCGCCCTTGGGCTTTTCGCCGGCGGTGCCCGCGCCCGCCGCTGCGCCCGCTGCGTCACCGGCCGCGCCGCTCGGGCCTCCGTCGCCCGGCGCCGTTTGCCGGTACATGGCCTCGGCCAGCTTGTGCGAGGCCTTCGTCAGCCGATCCACCGCCGAGTTGACCTGATTCATATCGCTCGCTTGCAGCGCCTTCTTGGCCTCTTCGAGCGCCGCCTCGATCTCCCTCGCGTCGCTCTCCGAGATTTTGCCGCGGTTCTCCTTCAGCGTCTTCTCGACCGAATAGACCAGAGAGTCGGCGCGGTTCTTGCCCTCCACCTCCTCCTTGTAGCGGCGGTCCTCTTCGGCGTGAAGCTCGCCTTCCTTGGTCATCTTCTCCACATCTTCCTTCGACAGCCCGCTCGAAGAAGTAATGGTGATTTTCTGTTCCTGGCCGGTGCCTTTGTCCTTGGCCGAAACGTTCAGGATGCCGTTGGCGTCAATGTCGAAAGTGACCTCGATTTGCGGCAGCCCGCGCGGCGCGGCCGGAATGCCGACCAGGTGGAACTTGCCGAGCGTGCGGTTGTCCTTGGCCATTGGCCGCTCGCCTTGCAGGACGTGAATCTCCACCGACGTCTGGTTGTCCGCCGCGGTGGAGAAGACTTCCGCCTTGCGCGTCGGAATCGTCGTGTTGCGCTGGATGAGCGGCGTCATCACTCCGCCTAGTGTCTCGACGCCCAGGGTGAGCGGCGTCACGTCCAGCAGCAGCAGGTCTTTGACCTCGCCGCCCAGCACGCCCGCCTGCACCGCCGCGCCCACCGCCACCACTTCGTCCGGATTCACGCCCTTGTGCGGCTCCTTGCCCCCAAACAGATTCTTGACGATGTCCTGAACCCGCGGGATGCGCGTTGAGCCGCCCACCAGTACCACTTCATTGATTTTTTCAGGCCCGATCCCGGCGTCCTGCAACGCCTGCTTGACCGGTCCGACCGAGCGCTGGAAGATGTCCTCGCACATCTGCTCGAACCGCGCCCGCGTCAGCTTCAAGCTCAGGTGCTTTGGGCCGGAAGCGTCCGCGGTGATAAACGGCAGATTGATTTCCGTCTCGAGCACGGTCGAGAGCTCGCACTTGGCCTTCTCGGCCGCTTCCTTCAGCCGCTGCAGCGCCATCCGGTCCTTGGAAAGATCAATGCCCTGATCCTTGCGGAATTCCTCCCCAATCCAGTCCATCACCCGCTTGTCAATGTCGTCGCCGCCCAGGTGCGTGTCGCCGTTCGTGGATTTCACTTCCACCACGCCTTCGCCCACCTCGAGAATCGAAATATCAAACGTCCCGCCGCCAAAGTCGTACACGGCGATCGTCTCATCCCTCTTCTTGTCGAGACCGTAGGCCAGCGCCGCCGCCGTCGGCTCGTTGACAATGCGAAGAACCTCGAGCCCGGCGATGCGTCCCGCGTCCTTCGTCGCCTGCCGCTGGGCGTCGTTGAAGTAAGCGGGCACGGTGATCACCGCCTGCGTCACCTTCTGCCCCAGATACTGCTCGGCGGCGTCCTTCATCTTCTGTAAAATCATCGCGGAGATTTCCGGCGGCGAGTAATCTTTCCCCAGTGCCTCCACCCGCGCGTCGCCGTTCGGCCCCGCAACAACCTTATAGGAGACAATTTTGATTTCGGTCTGCACCTCGTTGAACCGCCGCCCCATGAACCGCTTGATGGAATAGACCGTGTTCTCCGGGTTCGTGATGGCCTGCCGCTTGGCCACTTGCCCCACCAGCCGCTCGCCCGACCTCGTAAACGCCACCACCGACGGCGTCGTCCGGCCGCCCTCCGGGTTGGTGATCACCGCCGGATTGCCACCCTCCATCACCGCTACCACTGAGTTTGTCGTTCCCAGATCAATGCCGATTATTTTGCCCACGCTTTGTTCCTCCTGAAAAGAGGACCGGTGATTCGCCCATCCAAAATCGCCCCGCGGCTTGGCGACCACCAAATCCCTGCAACTGGCTTAGATGCAAACCACTGCCAATTTAGTTCGTTAGCATAATAAAAGCTTAGCGCGATGTTGTCAATTATTTTGTTAAGCCATTGATACGGCGTAGCTTGCCTAATAGATCGTCTCCCAAAAAACCTGCCTCGCGGCATTCAGCACCCGGCAACGTGCAAACGAAATCAGCAGCTTAGCGTGCCTGTTTCCGATTCACCGAGCTTTGGGCTGGAGTGAAGCACCCCGGCGACCCGGACCTTCGACGGGCTTGGTTCCACCAACTAGCGATACTTGCGACGCGTGCGTCCCCCCTGCAATAATTTAATCGATACCCCGAACTTTTTGTGTCGTTTTTCCGAAGCACAAGTAGGAGATCCAATTGTCGGACGACCGGGAGCTCTGTAAGAAGATCGGCAACGGCAACGCCGAAGCGTTCGACGCGTGGTATCGAGAAACCGCTCCCCGCTTGCTGGTCTTTCTCCGGCACCTTCTTGCCAACGAACAAGCGGCTGAGGACGTTATGCAGGAAACCTTCACTCAAATCTGGCGCTATCCGCACCGCTTCGACTCCGAACGCGGTTCGCCTCGTGCCTATCTATTCGGTGTCGCCAGAAGGCAGGCCGCAGAGTGGAGGCGCAAACAGAAACCCGCTGACGGACTTGATTGCGATCCGCCGGCCCCGAGCCGCATCGAGATTCCTCCCATGGTTACCGAAACCCTCAGCCGCCTCCATCCCGAGCAGCAAATTCTCCTGTGGCTTCGCGAAGTCGAAGGGCAATCCTACGATGCACTGGCCACGATTCTTGACATCCCGGTCGGCACGGTTCGATCGCGCCTGTTTGCCGCGCGCGAAGCCCTCCGCGCTGCTTGGTGCAAAGCTCCCCAGCCCTCAGGAGGTCCCCATGGTGCATGATAATGCGGCCGAGTATGTTTCGGCGCTTTGTGACGGCGAAACGGTTCCGTCTGGTGTCGCCAAACACATCGCTACTTGTCGAGATTGCCAGGCACGGCTTAGTGATTATCTCGCCCTCGGCGTCGAGTTGCGCCGAGCGGCAAGCCTTGAGCTTGCCGATGCTGTGCCTTCTCCCAGGCGGATCAAACCACAGAGCCGCGTCACCACATGGTGGCAGAAGGGGTGGGTAGCCATGAGGATTCCAAGGTTTGCTTTTGCGGTTCTGATCGCGTGTATCGTGGTCCTCGCGTCGGCCCTCGCCGTAAATAGGGCACGGGCGAACGTTACGGGAACCGTCGTCCTGCTGAGTACAACAGGCCCCAATGGCGGACTGCTGACGGATTGCGCGGTCTCAACGCTGGGAAAGCAGCAGTTCCCCTGCACCTGGTACGGGAAAGTAGGGTTGCGATTCCTCGCATACAGGGTGTTTTTCGTTACACGGAAAGGTGGCCGCGTCAGGCTTATCCTCTATGCGCACACCTATGTGTCCGGGGCAAAGCCCGTTTCCCCTCAGAGCGAGCGCGGTTTCATCAAGGATGTCTGGTTCGAGCCGGGTAAGCCATTTGAATTCAATGTGCCACAGGTAGGTACGCTCACCTTGAAAGGCCAGTGGATGGACCACATGCCGATTTTGGGAACGCTTGAACCAATTCCCAATGAGATTCGGCTTGGCAGGCCACTGCTTTTGAAAGATAACGTGGTTGTCGGCGACCTTTCGCCCTTCATCGGCGGCACCTTCAGTGCGGACGATCTTGACTATGCGTTCGGGTTCTACATCGCTGGACAGGGCCGATTCCTGCTCTCGCTGTTGCGGATGAAGGGAGCCGTTGAGGCGCGGGTCGTGCAGGGCCGCATCTCGTTCGACGAAGGCGGTTACTCATGGGAATTGCTGAGCGGCGTTCCCGTCTGCCGCGCCCACCACATCTGGGTATTACATCAACCCGACTTCAAGCCGAAAGGCTGGAACCCGAACGCTACAAGCTGCTGCAGCAACCCGAAGCTTGTGGAAACCGAGCCAGGAATTTGGGCGCCGGAAGAATCGAAACGTTAAGAACATAGCTTGACTGGGGAATGAGTGTGGAAAGGTATTCTTCTCCCCAGCACTGCTCAATGACCGGTAGCCGCTTCCCGGATCTGGGCATATTACCGAGGAATAGTACTCCTCGGCCGAATGGCTTCACAGCAGTAAAGGTGCGGTTATCTGTAAAATCGACACGATCGTAATCTCAATCTCGCTCTCAAGCTCAAGCGAGTTTCAGTCAGGAGGAGAAAGGGCATGGACAGCGAATCCCTCAATATTACAGCCCAACGAAAGCACACAACGTTGCCTACCGTACTGATTGTGGCGAGTGTCCTGGTAACGGGTTGGGTTGCTATTGCTCAAACGAGTGCGGCTTTCCCGACCTCTTTCGAGGTGGCTTCGATCAGGCCCGGCGATTCCAACGTGCGGGTGCGGGTCGAGCATCGGCATCAGCTGGTGGAACTGCGCACGCGAGCTAAGAATGGACTGTAGGCGATGGCGCTGGGCTACGGGCTGCGACGCGGCGGGACCGGAGGAGCTGGAAAAGATTCCGCTAAGAGAAGGAATGGCGCGGCGGCGCCAGGACCAGGGAGTAGCGATTAACCGGCAGCTTTCGCACCACGCCGGTGCCTCCATCCGTTCCCTAGCGCCGTCTCCAGCACCCCCTCATCGAACCGTACGTGAAATTTCCCCTCGTACGGCTCTCCGGGAGCTTTCCCCGGCGGCATTCAGCTCGTAGGCACAATACACCCCTGCGTCGAATACAGGCCAGCCTCTCTCCAGTCGGCCGCCGGCGTTTTCCAAAACGCTCGGTGCCGGCGCTGAGGCTTGGCCTGCAACGACCTCCGAAGCTTGTAAGTGACGTAGTGGTCCACCTTCCGAAAGTGCTGACCAGAGTTGAGCCAGCTAAAGTAAGCGGACCATCCCCGGAGCACGGGACTGAGTTGGTCCAGCTTTTCCTTCAGCCGTTGCCCTTCTTCACAAACCTTAGAGCAACCGGAGGTGCCCCCGACGCAATCCTGGGCCCGCCCATTGCGTCCCGCGGCTCGCTAAGCCTCGCCTCACCTACCGCTGTGAACCGGTGACCGGAACGCGGATGGAAACCGACTGCATCTTGCCAGCCGGTGTCGAAGCCGTTTGCATGTCTTTCGGAATTTGAAAGGCATATTCCGAGCTCGAGCCGGCGAGGTAAAGTGCGCGAACCACGCTCGTGTTCCCGTAGCGCGAAATAACCAGCGTGCTCCCCGCGTGCCTCAAAGAGTTCTCTGGAGCCTCTTCGATAGCAGACACGGTCAGGCCGTGTGACGGCGCGCGCACATTGCTGATCGTCATGTAAGCTGCATTTTCCGTTGCGCGCGTCAAGCTGAAGCTGTAAGTGCCCTTGGGTAGATTGTGCTTGCCCCAATGCGTCTCGCTCTGCATCGAAAATTGGCCCTTGACGATGGTGATTTGGGCCTTTGCCGGGACTACCGCAAGACATATCGCGGCCATGCTCACCAAGAGAAAAGTTGCAAAGATACGGCCTTGTTTCATACATTCTCCTTTTCGTTATTGAATCTTCTACCCTGCTCGAGGCCCTGAGCGGGCCGCTCGCGTGGGACCAACTTGGGCGCTATCTATCGGTGAGTCAACCCGTCAACTGGCAAGTTATCGGAGAGCATCAGGAAAGCGTGTAACTTATTGAGGCGCTGTAGGAAATCGCGCCAGGTGAGCGGCACGCTACTCCCTGGTTCGCTTTCTGTCCGGCCAGACCTCACGCTGAAATTCCCTTGACTCCGGATTCCAATTAGCCAACGATGGAGCCAACGGGTGGAGTTGATTTCAGGGGGGTCAGTTTTGGCTAGCGAGCGACCCGGCGCACAACGCCTCGCGTTCGGGGTCTATGAGCTGGACTTGACGTCGGGTGAGCTGCGCAAGGCGGGGCGGCTGGTTAATCTCTCACCGCAACCGTTTCGGATTCTGGCGCTGTTGGCCATGCGGCCGGGCGAAGTCGTCACACGAGAAGAAATCCGGTGTCAGGTTTGGGGCAACGACACTTTTGTAGATTTTGACAAGGGCCTGAATTTTGCGATCAAGCGAATCCGAGAAGCCCTCGGCGATGACGCTGACTCGCCGCGCTATATCCAAACCCTGCCGCGGCGCGGCTATCGGTTCCTCCCTTCGGTGAATTTCGCGCGGCTCGGCACGGCGGCCATTGCCGACTCAGTTGGCAATCAGGAAGTCCTGCCGCAGCGAGACCAACCCCCGGGCAAGGTGCAGGACCCGTCGCAAGCGACATCTGTCGAAGCCCGCCCGTCCACACCGCCCGGCCAGCCAGAAGCGGAAAGGACAAGTCCCGAGGTTCACACCAGAACCGGGGCGCACCATCCCTTGTTGTCGTGGGCCCTCGCCGGAGCCACCTTGGTGCTTGCGGCACTTCTGGCATTTCTCTTCATGAACGCCCGACCAGCGCCAACTCAGCCGACCAGATCGGA
>JAKAWO010000117.1 GCA_021827255.1 Acidobacteriota bacterium
CCCGGCGTCCCCGTGGCGCCGCCGTCCTTGTCGGGAACCTTTCCATTCCTCAAAGCTCAAGCGCCTTCGACAGGTTCCGGGCGAGGAAACTCGACGGGTCCTGACTCAGCCGTGCAAATTCCGATTCCGAATAAACCAGCGAGTCCGTGGGGATAGACGTTGTGTGAATCTGGTAGCGGCAACTCTCGAAGAAATCCCAAAGGTCTTTGCGCACGACCACGATCAGGTCCGCATCGCTGTCCGCCGTCCAATTGCCTCGCGCCAGCGACCCGAACAGGAAAACCTTTACGACCTCTGGAAAACGAGAGCGGGCCTCCGCCACGGCTTGGCGGAGCTCCTGGATCACCTGCTCGCGGTCAATGAATCTGACTTCGGCAAAATTCCAGGATTTCTCTGGCATGAGCAATCAATTCCTTGCTGCTCTGTTCGTTAAAATAATCGAGAGGGCTTCCCGACGCGAAACCGTTCGGATACCTTGAGGTGACATAGACCCTGTCAACCTCCTGCGCCCCCCGAAGAATCTTTTCGGGAACGTTCGCGCGTTCGGAAAGCTGCTTGAGAATTTCCGTGACCGAATGTCCGCGCGCCGACCCGTGCAGCGACTGGACCAGCGCCTTGGCCGCCTTCTCCGCGCCCTGCTGCGATTGGAACGCCGCCCATTCGTGATGGCCGGCCTTGGCTGAATCCTCCGCCGCCGCCAGATCGCCCTCCGCTTGCCTGAGCCAGTCCTGCGAGCGCACCATGCGCAGCCTCCACCCACGAGTCTAGCATGACTCCAAGGCTGGCTTTCGGCCTTCGCGGCATCCATCGCCGTCTTCGCGGCCTAGTGGCCTGAGTCTTAAGAAAGGTGAATAATTCCTGGCCGGCCGCAATTCCTTTGCGGTCTTAGCGCCTTTGCGTGAAACACGCTTTTTAGCTATTCAGCGAACTTCTGACTCAGGACTAGGAGGCGCCAGCCGCCCATAGCAATTTTCGCGGCACCAGCTTGACATCGCCTCTTCGCTGTGCTCACCTTGACAGCCCCGGGACTCGGGATCACAACCCCGGGGCGCGGGCCGGCCGCGCTTTCCCGGCCGATCGAAATCTCATTGCAAAACCACAGAGAAGGCCGCCATGGAAAATTCACCCGTTCGCTTTTCAGCCCTGGCGGTCAAGACCATGGTTTCCCACACGCTGACTTATTTCCTGATGGGAGCCCTAGCTTATTATTCCTTCAACTATGCGGCGACGATGAACCGGCCGGGCTCCGGAATGCACCCTTCCACGAGCCTGTGGGTGATGCTGGGGCCCATGCTGCAACCGATTCGCGGGATGCTCTTCGCGCTGGTTTTCTGGCCGTTTCGCGAGAGCCTGTTCGGGAGGAAGAACGGCTGGCTGCTGATGAGCTGGATGCTCGTCGCGCTCGGCATTCTTGGCACATTCGGCCCGGCGAGCGGCTCGATTGAAGGCCTGATTTACACGACGACCCCCTCGCTGCTGCAATTCCGAGGCTATCTGGAAGTCGTTCCGCAGGTGCTGCTGCTCTCGGCGCTGCTCTGCTACTGGGTCAATCACCCGGAAAAGAAATGGCTGAACTGGACGCTGGGAATCCTGTTTTTCATTGCGATGACCCTGCCCGCGCTGGGCTTGCTGACTCGCCACGCGACGTGAAACACGTCCCAACTACCCGCCGCCCGTAGAGGCCGCCTTCAGGCGGGCACGGTACCGCCGGCGTCTCGCCGGCATCGAGGCTTGGCCGCGCCCGACCGCTCGCCCCGGCCGAACTTGCGGGCAGCGTGGCAAAGCCGACTCATCCGCAATGGATAATCAGCAAGAAATTAACCCGGCGTCACTAAAACAGAACCTTCAGCGAGACGATGACGGCGCGGGGCGCGGAGGCCGTCCCGGTGCCCAGCGTGCCAAACCCCGTGCAAACGGGCAGCCCCGCGCATGTCGGGAGCTTGGTGATGTCCGTCGTCGTCAGGCCGGTGAAGGACGGATGGTTCAGGACGTTCATCGCCTCGATGCGCGCCTGCATGGACCAAGTTTCATTGAGGTGGAACTGTTTTTCCAGCGCGCCTTCCGCCAGGAGCTTGCTGGGAAGCCTCAGTGCGCTCTCATAGCTGGGACTGGTGCGCCGCTCCCAATTGGCCAGGTTGTGGTAGCAGGCCAACTGCGGTTTGCCGTTGACGGTGGTGACCGTGTTATTGATCCAATGCGCGCGCGTCTGCCCGCCGACAGGGAAATAGCTGGCGCAACCGGGACCGCCAAAATCGTAGCCCGGAATGGCCACCGGCTCGCCCGAGCCCCAATAAGCGGCCCAATCGGCCTGCCAGTGGCTGAGCAGGCCGCTCTTCCAGCCGGAAACGCTGCGGAAGAACGTCCCTCCCTGGCCCACGGGCACGGCCCAGAGCACGTTCATATCAACAAAGTGGCGGCGATCAATCGAGCCAACCCCGTACCAGAGCTTGGAATCGCGGAAATTGCCGTTATTCAGATAGTGGTCGGCGTACAACATTTCGCCATACTGGTAGTTGAAGATGAAATTGAGCGAGTGGAGCCTCCGCTGCAGCCGGAGTTGCGCGGCATTGAAGTTGGCATAGGCCTGCGGATCCTGATCTTCGGCGACGCCCGTGAACTGCGGGAAAGGGCGAGCGAGCTGCCAGGCGTTCACGGTCGGATTGGCGCCCAGGCTGAACTCCGCCGGGATGATCCCATAGAACGGGTTGGGCACCTGGTTGTTGCAGATCGCGTTGTCCTGGTAGCACTGCGCCTGCAGCGAGTTGGGGATCACATTCCATTGCTGCGTCATGGCGATGGCGTGCGTGTGCTCTCCCACGTAGTCCGTCTCCATCAGGATGCGCGCCGGCAATCGCCACTGGAAACCGGCGGACCAGTGCTGGCTGGAGAGAACGCGGCGCTGCGGGCTGTCGTAGCCGACGCCAATGCCTCCCTGCGACTGCTTGGCTCCGGCGGGCGGCACCGCGCCGAGTGGGAAAGGACTGCCGTCCAAAAACGATGTTGACGGGTGAACGCCGCCGTCGGGAGACGCGATGTAGCTGGTGGTCTGGTCAAAGCCTTGGGCGGTGGTCGAGAATTGACCGTAATTATAGTAGATACCGTAGCCCCCCCGGAAAACCATCCACGGCCGGAAGGCGTAGGCGATTCCAAAGCGAGGTTGGAGATCGCTGAGCTGCACCTGGAACGGCGCGCGCGATGTGCCGTTGACCCCGGCGTAACTCATTGTGCCCAGCAAAGGATTGGGCAGATTCGGGAATTTCGTGTAGTCAATCTGGCTGCTGAAAGGATTGGTGCATGTGAAGCAGAAGCCGCCGTTGATCCGGTTATACCGTTCGGTCGGCGAGGTGCTGATGTCATAACGCAGTCCGATGTTGAGCGTGAGGTTGGGGCGAACCCTCCAATCATCCTGCGCAAACAAACTGTACGTATGATAGACGACATAATTGTCTTCGACCCAACTGACCGAGCCGCCCGATGGGTAGCCGAGGAGCATATCGGCGAGGTCCTCCGCCTGGTTGCTGCTGCCCGAAAGAGGATTTTGCTTGGTCCATTGGCCGTTAAAAGTGAAGGTGCCGTTGGGCGTTCCCGGAATGCCCTGCCCGCCCCCCTGATCGTCGAAGAACTCGGCGCCGTAGTGCAGTACGTGATTCCCCTCCACCTGAGCGAGCGTTCCTTTGAAGTCCCAGTAGTTGTCCACGCTGCCGTTTTGCGTGTTGTTGAAGAGCTGCATAAAGCTGTTGACGTGGATCTGCGGAACGATGTTCAAGTGGGTTGTGGTGGGCACGACGGGCATCGTGAGGCCCAACTTGTCGGCGGTGAAATCCTGCGCGATGGCGTTGCCGTAAAAGGTGAAATTCGTCGCCCGGACGAAGGAGGCCATGAAGTCGCCTACGATCGTTGGGCTGATCGTATGCGTGAGGTCGGCGATGGCCATCACGTTAGTGGCCGGGTTGTACGTATGGGTCGAGGCGGGGGCGGTTTCGGGAAGGCCGTTGCCAGCGCCCCAAGCCGCGGCGTTCTGAAGACCAAAAACCTCGTAAAGGCGCGTGTTTTCAGAAAGGGTCTCGTCCATGCGGCCCAAGTACTGGTTGTAGAAAAAGTGGCGCGGGCCGGGCGCGGCATAGTTATTGGTTAGGCCCGGAACGTCGGGCGCCGGGAAAAAGCTCATGATGGCCTTGCCGATGGAGCTGATGCGAGCGCCAGGAATGGTGTCGCTTGGAAAAGCTTTGCGGCCGTATTTCGAGCAGCCCGAAGAGCTTTTCTTGGCGCAAAAGACGGTCGCAGGATCATAGACGGTGTAGCCGGAGCCGGAAAAGTTCACGCTGCCGTCCGGCTGAATGCGCCAGCTTACCGGCACGGTGGTTCCTACGACGGGGCTGGGATAAGTCTGGCGCCATCCCTCATAGCTGCCAAATAAGAAGACCTTGTTACGGCGAACGGGCCCGCCGAACACGCCGCCATAAGTGTTGCGAATGTTGATCCCTTTGGGGATGCCGTAGAGATCGGACGTCCAATCGTTGGCGTTGAGCGCCTCGTTGCCGTAATAATCGTAAAAGTCGCCGTGGTACTGGTTGGTGCCCGACTTTAAGCTCACATTGAACGCGCCGCCCGCCGCGTGCCCGAATTGGGCATTATAGGAATTGGTGGTCACCATGACTTCCTTCACGGCGTCTTCATTGGGGGAAAAATTCCATTGGCCGCTGCTCCCGGCGCTCGAGACGGGCGCGCCGTTGATATTGAAGGAGTTGGTGTATTTGGGCGCCCCGTTGACGGTGAAGCTGGCGGAATTGTTGCGGTTCGTCAGGTCAAACGGATTGCCCAGGCCGCGCACGCCTTGGGCGAAGCTGACGTTCATCCAGGTCTGGCGTCCGGTCGAAGGCGTGTTTTCCGCCTGCTCCTCGGTGACCACGTCTGAATTCGTGGCGGTGGTCGTGTCGAGCAGGCCGGGCGACGCGGTCACGGTCACTTCCTGTACCACGCTGCCGACCTCGAGCGCGATGTTCAAGCCGAGCTTCTGCCCCATCTCCAGCTTGACGTTGGAATAGACCACGCGCTTAAAGCCCGGAGCTTCAGCCGTCAGTTGATATTCTCCTGGCAGCAGATAATTCAGCACGTAAGTGCCGTCGCCGTTCGTTTGCGCGGTGTAGGTCTGCTGCGTCTCCTTCTGGACGGCCTTCACCGTAGCATTCGGGATGACCCTTCCCGAGGGGTCGCGCACCTCGCCGCTGACCAGAGCGCGGTATTCCTGGGCCCTCACAAAACTTCCGCTCGCGAGAAAAATGAGGGCGAAAAGGGCAAGCGCCCGTAATAGATGCTTCTGCATGATGTGCCCCCTGACAGCCCCGACGAAAGAGCAGCTTTCAGAAAATGGTATCTTATATATCAAACGGTCCCGCCCCTGTCAACGGAAAAATGCGGCAAAAATGAAGACGCCACACCGTCCGAGGCGCGTCACCGAGCCAGCAAGCAAGCGCGGACCGCCCCCTTTGTGGTCCGCGGCTTGTCTCTGTGCGGCGACGCAAACGCCGCAGACCTCACCAACCGAGGTCTGCGCTACCTTGCTCGCCTGGCGCCCCCGTCGGCGCTTACACCTTGACGTGACGGGAACTCCTAACGCCCTCCGCCACCGTGACGCTCAGCGTGCAGTGAGCGGCCCTTCACGGGCTCTTCCGTCGCCGCCCGCGATCGCTGCCAGCGGCTCGCTGCCATCCTGAACCCTTCGCCCGCTGTCATTCCGAGCGAAGCGAAGAATCCCCGTACTTCGCTCACCATAAACCCCGCCAACGCCTCCCCATTTCGCTCTCAAATTCCAAATCCCTTCTCTCGGCCCCTCCCTGCGCGGGTCACCCGCAAACTTCTCCACGTCATACAACCCTCGCCCTTGGGGAGAGGAGGGGAAGCGCCTAACGGCGGGTGAGGCGGATCGCGCTGCGGTGGGCGAGGGGAAATGCAGCCCGCCCGAGGCGTCCTAAGCTCCGCCTTTCCCCGCTCGCTGGCTCGTCCCCGCCCCGCCCTCCTCGGCCAAACTAGGCTAGCACCGCCGCATCAACTAGGCTATATTCTACGTGGAACCGCTTCCAATGGGACAAATGGGACGTTTGGGACAAAAAACGAACTCTATCTGTAACATATTGATAATACATTACTTATTTCTAACATGTGAAGTCTTAAATTGAGATTGCATGGCTTTCTTGTATCCGAAGTAAACAGCGAGTAATTTTTACCTGCCCGCGTTTCCTCGCGCCACGATGACGACTCCTAACCTCCCGATGTCCTCACCTTCACTCCGGCTAGCTCTTCTAGGAAGGTCACCACCGCGGCGTAGTCGAGCTCGCCTTTGCCTTGCGCTTTGGCGGCGGCGTACACCTCCTTAACCGCGGAGGCCGCTGGCATGGGCACGCCTTGTGAGTAGCCCGCTTCCATGGCGAGTTCCAGATCCTTGTGCATCCACTTGAGCGGGAAATAGGGCGTGAAGTCTCCCTTGAAGATGAAGGGAGCTTTGAAATCGGTCAGCGCCGCGCGCGCCATGCTCGATTGAACGATCTCCATCATCGTCTCCGGCTTCACGCCCGCTTTGGCCGCCAGCACGAACCCTTCGCAGAAAATCTCCAGCATGGTGGATTGGATAGCGTTTTGCGCCAGCTTGGCTGAGAGCCCGGCTCCGTGCGCGCCGCAGTAAACGTGCTTTTTCCCCAAAACCTCAAGCAGCGGCAGAGCGCGCCCAAAGGTTTCGCGGTCGCCGCCGACCATGAAGGTCAACTCGCCTTTTTCGGCGCCGTGCTTTGAGCCGGTCACCGGCGCGTCGAGGAAACTCGCGCCCTTGCCTGCGGTCTGACAGGCGAGCTTGCGGCTGACAACCGGACTGATGGTGCTGGAGTCTATGAAAATGGCTTCAGAGCGAATCGCCTCCAGAATTCCGTCCTTGCCCAGAGTGATTTCTTCCATGGCCGCCGAGTCGCTGACAATCGTATAGACGAAGTCAGCCTGCTGCGCGGCCTCGCCAGGACTGCGAGCGGCCTTCGCTCCCGCACTTATCAGACTATCGGCCTTGTGAAGGCTTCGGTTGTACACGGTAACGCTGTAGCCAGCCTTCAGTAAGTTCATGGCCATTGGCTGGCCCATGATGCCCAGCCCAATAAATCCCACCGATGGCGCCATAGGATCCCTCCTGAGTATCAACTCAAAGTTTTCCCCGTGTCCGTTGGACGGCGAGGCTAGTTGCCGGTTACACGCCGTGGCAATCAGATGAAAGCCAGCCACACCCTCAGATCGCGAACATTGTTGTCCGTAAATCCGACATCAATGGTATCGCCGAGGGTGCGGAAAAAGTAATAGGAATCACTCTCGGCGAGGTAGCGCGCGGGGTCAAGTCCCAGGGCGCGGGCGCGGGAAATCGTCTGGCCGTCCGCGATGGCGCCGGCGGAAGGACTGTTGCCATCGCGCCCATCCGTGCCGGCGCTCAGAACCAGGCGCTTCTGCCCCTCAATCTTGGTTGCGGCGTAGAGCACATAGGCCAAATTCCGTCCGCCCATTCCCGAGCCGGTCACCGGGCACGTCACTTCGCCACCCGCCACCAGCGCCACGGGGTGGCCGGAATACTTCCGGGCCAGTGATTCGAGCGCTTCCCGCTGGTGATCAGCTACCTCGCGGAAATCGCCGTCCCACGGGCCGGGTGTGATTTCGGATCGGAAGCCAAAACGCTCCAGTGCCGTTCGCGCAGCCCCGACCGCGTCGTGCGCAGAAAGTAGGCAAAAGTAATGCGGATTGCCAAAGCGCGGGTCCCCCGGCTTGGGCGTTTCCTCCAGGGTATGCTCATCGAAGCGGCGGCGAACCGAAGCAGGAAATTTTCCGGTCAATTGGTGGCGCTGCGCGATGGCATAACAATCCTCCACGGTCGTCTCGTCCGGCATGGTCGGGCCGGACGCGACCATCGAGGGGAGGTGGTCGGGGACATCCGAAACAAAGATGGTGAGCTGTTGAGCCGGCTGCGCCGCAAGCGCCAAGCGGCCGCCTTTCACTGCCGACAGATGCTTGCGGAGCGCATTCATCTCTTCGATGGGCAGGCCGCCAGTGACCAGCAGGCGGTTGAATTCCACAAGATCCCAGAGCGCCACCGCAGAGTCCAGCGGCTTTTCAAACAGGGCGGAGCCGCCGCCCGAAATCAAGAAGATGACGGCGTCCTCCTCGGAAAGTCCACAGACCAGCTTCAACGCGGCCTCCGCGCTTTCCAAACTGCCGGCTGTCGGATAAGGGTGACCCCCTTCGAAATAACGGAAAGCGGCCAGCTTTTTGCGAGGGAGCGCTGGCGAGACAACGATTCCCTGCTCAATCCGCCCGCGCAGGATTTCATCGAGCGTCGCGGCCATTCGATTGGCGGCCTTCCCTATGGCCACGACGCGCGGCGGACGAGGCAAGCGAACCCACTCGGCGCCCGCGCTCAGCGTTTCACCTTCGAAATGGATTTTCCGCAGCATGGCTTGGCGAACGTCAATTGCCGCCATGGCCTGCAAAAAGGCCTGCGCGGCAATCTCCTTGCCTGCTGAAAAAAGCGCTGAGGCCATCGGCGGGGTCTGACTCTGGGTCGCCATGAGGTGCCGAAGACAATCGTGCACTTCAATTATTGGTGAGCGGCAGCGGAAAGGCAAGCGGACGGACCACGATCCTTCGCTAAGTATGTTGGCGGTGCCGAATGCGGGCACAGCCGAGGGATCAAGGCGGGTTTTCAACCCGGGCGGCACTGCGGATACGAGAAACGGGCTGTCCT
>JAKAWO010000118.1 GCA_021827255.1 Acidobacteriota bacterium
ATCTGCTGAACTCGATTGTCCGCGATTGGTTTTTGTGAATGGGAAGCTGACGCCGGAGCTTTCTTCCCTCAGCCAACTCGAGGCCGCCGTCAAGGCCATGAGCCTGAGAAAAGCCGTCGCCGGCGGATTAGCGCCAATCGAAGAGCACTTGGCGCGTTACGCCGGGTATGCGGCGCATTCGTTTGCCGCTCTGAACACGGCGTTCATTCAAGACGGCGCTTTCATTCAGATTCCCAAGCGGACGGCGCTTCCCAAACCAATCTATCTGCTTTACGTCACCCTGCCGGGAGTTAAGCCAGCGACGGCCTGCCCGCGCAATCTGATCCTCGTCGGCCGCGAGAGCCAGGTGACGCTGATCGAAGGCTACCTGGGATTCGGCGAATCGGCGTATCTCACCAATGCCGTCACGGAGATTGTCCTCGGCGAGAACAGCGTGCTGGAGCACGTGAAGCTCGAAGGCGAAAATGCGGCGGCCTTCCACGTGGCCACGGTCAAGATCCATCTGGCGCGGAACGCCAGCGCGCACGCCACTACGGTGGCGTTCGGAGGCCGCCTGGCGCGCGAGGACACCACGACGGTGCTCGGCGGCGAAGGCGGCGAGGCGACGCTCAACGGTCTCTATGTGCTGAGGGCCGAGCAGCACGTGGATAACCACACCACGCTCGATCATGCCCAGCCACACTGCTCGAGCCGCGAATTGTACAAAGGCATTTTGGACGGCAAGTCCACGGGAGTGTTCAATGGAAAAATCATCGTCCGGCCGGACGCGCAGAAAACGGATTCAAAGCAGAGCAACAAGAACTTGCTTCTCTCCGAGGACGCGACCATCAATACCAAGCCACAACTTGAAATTTATGCCGACGATGTGAAGTGCACGCATGGCGCGACCGTCGGCCAGATTGACGCTGAGGCGCTGTTTTATCTGCGGTCGCGCGGCATTGGCCAACCCGAAGCTCGAAATCTGCTGACGGTGGCCTTCGCCAACGACGTGCTCGACAAGATCAAATACGCGCGACTTCGGCAGCAGCTCAAGGACACCATCTTTGAGCGGCTGGCTGCCCATCAGCCGTAGTGCTCCCAATCGCTCGGCGGCGACCGGCTGTAAAGCTGCTGACCCGGGGCAGGGCGAAGACATGATGACCAACGAAGAAATCGAGCGCCGGTTGACCCTCCTCAGCGAAAACCAGATCGTTCAGGGCGAGCTGTTGAACCGAATTGAGCAAACGGTAGCGCGCAACGCCGAAGCCATTGCTAACAGCCGCGAAGCCATCGAACGCAACTCAGAAGCTATCGGCCGGTTGGCCGACAGGATGCTTGGGATGGAATCGGCGATGGAGCGCCTGTTCGAGCACATGGACCGGTTCATCCGCGGCCTGGGATCGAACGGCCAAAAGTTGCGGGGGGATGCATAAACGAAGTCGCCGGGGCAGGCCGACGCAGGAGGGCGCTCGGTTCGAGGGGCAGGAGGGTTTATGGGTATAACGGCACAAGAGGTTGGGCGAATCCGCCGCGCTGACTCGGGGTTCGATGCAGACCGCATTCGCCAAGACTTCCCCATCCTGACGCAAACCGTCCACGGCAAGCCGCTGGTTTATCTGGACAACGCCGCCACCACCCAAAAGCCGCGCGCCGTCATCGAAGCCGAGCAACAGTTTTATCTTCGCGACAATTCGAACATTCACCGCGGGGTCCATGAGCTGAGCGAGCGCGCCACCCAGGCTTACGAGAGCGCGCGGAGGAAAGCGCAGAAATTTCTGGGAGCGGGCCATAGCCGCGAAATTATTTTCGTTCGCGGCGCGACCGAGGCGATCAATCTGGTCGCCCAGACGTTCGGGCGCGAGCGCACGGGACCGGGCGATGAAATCTTGATTTCCGCCATGGAGCACCATTCGAACATCGTGCCCTGGCAGATTTTGTGCGAGCAAAATGGCGCGCGCTTGCGCGTGGCGCCCATCAACGATCGCGGCGAATTGATTTGGGAGGAATTCCGCAAACTCTTGGGGCCGCGCACCCGGCTGGTTTCGGTGGCGCACGTCTCAAACGCCCTCGGCACGGTCAACCCGGTGAAGGAGATCGTCCAGGCGGCGCATCGTCTGGGCGTCCCGGTTCTGGTGGATGGAGCGCAGGGGGCGCCGCACCTGCGCGTGGATGTCGAGGAACTCAATTGCGACTTCTACGCTTTTTCCGGGCACAAGGTTTACGGACCCACCGGCGTGGGCGTGCTCTACGGCAAAGCAAAGCTGCTGGAGGCTATGCCTCCCTACCAAGGCGGCGGCGACATGATCAGCTCCGTCACGTTTGAAAAGACGACTTACAACTCCCCGCCTTACAAATTCGAGGCGGGGACGCCCAACATCGCCGGCGTGGTCGCTCTAGGAGCAGCACTGGATTACGTCAACGACATCGGGATGGAGGCGATCGCAGCTTACGAGCAGGAGTTGCTCGTTTACGCTACCCAGAGGATTTCCCAGGTTCCCGGGCTGACCATCATCGGCACGGCAAAGGAGAAAACGGGCGTCATCTCCTTTGTGATGGAGGGCCTGCACCCGCACGATGTGGGCACCGTGCTCGACCAGGAAGGCGTCGCGGTCCGGACTGGCCATCACTGCGCGCAGCCCCTGATGGATCGCTTCAAGGTTCCGGCCACGACCCGCGCCTCTTTGGCGCTTTACAACACTCGCCAGGATGTGGACGCCCTGCTGGCGGGCCTAAACAAGGTCCGGGAAGTCCTGGGATAGCCGGATGTCGGCCGCACGGGGAAGGAACCATTCGAATGTCGGATCTGCGGGCGCTATATCAAGAAGTCATCCTGGATCACAGCAAGCGCCCGCGGAATTTCCGCGCCCTGGCGGATTCGAACCGCCACGCGGAAGGCTACAACCCTCTTTGCGGCGACCGGATCACGGTCTATGTCAAGCTCGATGGCGATCGGATTGTTGATATAGGTTTTCAAGGCTCGGGCTGCGCTATTTCAACCGCTTCGGCGTCGCTGCTGACCGAGACGTTGAAGGGCAAAAGCAGGGCAGAAGCCGACGAGCTCTTCGCGAAATTCCACGACCTCGTCACCGGCCAGGGGAATGGCGGAGTTTCGCTCGGAAAGCTGGCGGTTTTCTCTGGTGTTTCGGAGTTTCCAGTGCGAGTGAAGTGCGCCACCCTCGCCTGGCACACGCTCAAGAGCGCGCTCGAAGGCGAAGAGAAAACAGTTTCAACCGAGTAAGGGCGTCGAACGACGAAAGGACTTGAGGAATGGAAGAATTTAAGCCAACCGATACGGCAGAGGTCTCAAAGCCGGAAAGCGAGGCAGCACCCACGAGCGGCTTGCTGGACGCGAGTGGCGTGGCCGCGCTGCGGGAAAAAGTTATCGAGGCGCTCAAGACCTGCTATGACCCGGAAATCCCGGTTAACATTTACGAGCTGGGGCTGATTTACGACATTCGGGTTGAAGCGGCGGCGGCCGTCACGGTCACGATGACGCTGACCACCCCGGCCTGCCCGGCGGCGCGCACTTTGCCGGGAGAAGTCGAAGACAAGATTTACGTGATGGCCAAGGCGAAAGAGGTGAAGGTGGAAGTTGTCTGGGAGCCTCCCTGGGACACCAGCCGGATGTCCGAGGCCGCAAAATTGCAGTTGGGAATGATCTGAACAGGGCAATCGAGAATCACCCGACAAAGGCCAAAAAGCCGGGAGGAGAGACCCAAGCGCGGCCCGTTGAACTTTGGGCTCTCCATTGAGGGATCAAGCCATGAAACTCACCGCCCAAGAAGAATATGGTCTCCGCTGCCTGCTGCGGGTCGCCAAGGAAGGCGCCGTGTCCAGCCTGACGATTCCAGAAATCAGCGAGAAAGAAGGCATCTCGAGCTTTTACGTGGCCAAGCTGCTGCGAATCCTTCGGCGGGGCGGGTTTGTCCGGGCGGCACGCGGAGCCTCGGGTGGATATCAGTTGGCGCGACCGCCCGAGCAAGTCATTGTCGGCGAGGCGCTGGCGGTCTTGGGCGGTCGGCTCTACGACCCGGCCTTCTGCAACGAACATGCCGGCAGCGAATCCATCTGCGCCAATTCTGTAGATTGCTCCGTGCGCTCCCTCTGGCAAGCCGTTCAGACCATGGTGGACCGCCTCCTGAGCAGAACCACACTCCGCGACCTGCTCGCCGACGAGCAGCACATGAGCTGCTGGGCGGACGATCTCGTGAAGGTTTCGGAGCTGGCCGGCCCGTTGGCGCCACGCTACTAGAACGGACCCGACAAAACCAGGCCATGACGCGCACCCGTCATTGCCGTCGGGCTCCGACGGTCTGGCCCATCTCCGATGACGGACATTGTTCGCTCACCTCTCGCTGATTACCACGCATCGCAAAGGACGACGCTCGGAACCTATCACGGCGCATGGGTTCCCTGCCGTTTTTCAGATCCGCGCGCCGAGCACCAGGCCGTGCGTAACGCCTCGGGGCTGCTGGACTTATCCTTCCGCGCCTGCTTTTCCATGAAGGGCAAAGACGCCGTCAAATTCCTGCACCGGATGCTCTCGAACGACGTTCTGTCCCTGGCGCCAGGCCAAGGAACCTACGCCGCGCTCTTGACGGCGCACGGACACATTGTTGCCGACCTGCGCGTCTTTCGCGCTGAGGCCGATCTGTGGGTTGAAACCGACGCCGACCTGCGGCCTAAACTTATGGCGTCGCTCCGCCGATACATCATTGGGGACAAAGTCGAGATCGAGCCCCTGGAGATTTACTCCGTGGGCTTTGAGGGACCGCAGGCGCGCCGGCTTCTGGAAAAGGCGCTTCACGTTGAGCTACCGACGCTCGATGATTACGGGCACTTTGCCGCTAACTACGCCGGTTTTCCTGTGCGCGTGGCGCGCGCCTCGAATACCGGCGAAGAAGGATACCAGGTTTGGGTTGGCGCCAAAGGGATGATGGGAGTCTGGGGCGGAGCATGTGGCCAGGCGCCCACCTACGGCACTCTACCCTGCGGCACGGAGGCGCTTGAAACGCTTCGGATCGAAGCCGGGATTCCGCGCTACGGGTCGGAACTCGGCGAGGACACGCTGCCGCAGGAGGCTCGCCTCCTCCACGCGCTCAGCTTCACCAAAGGGTGTTATGTCGGTCAGGAAATTGTCGAACGGACTCGAAGCCGCGGCCACGTCAACTGGATTCTATCCGGCCTCTTTGTGGACTCGGCCGAGGCGCCCTCGTCCGGGTCAAGGTTTATTGCGGCTGGCCAGCCCGCCGGTGAAGTTACCAGCGCCTGCATGTCCCCCACGCTCGGGCGGACGCTCGCGCTGGCCTACCTGCGCCGTGAGTTCGCTGAGCCGGGAACGGTGCTCGCTCTTGAATCCGGCGAATCGGCGGAAGTCACCTCGCTTCCCTTCTATCGCCGCCAAGCGTCCTAGGTCCTCCTCCTCCAAGGATTCCCTTTCGCCGACCACCAGCCGCTCTCCGGCGGGTTTTTCTATGCTCGAGCTGTTGATGGTGATCGCCATCATCCTTCTGTTGCTGGCCATCGCACTGCCAAATTTCTGGCGGGCCCAAATGGCCGCCCGCCAGGCAGCCGCCCAGGTCACCTTGCGGGAGATTCAAACCGCGGAAGCGACCTACGCTGCAACCTACGGCCAGGGCTACTCGACCTCGCTGGCTAAGCTCGGTCCGCCTGCTTCCGGCACTCCAGCGTCTTCAGACGCCGCCGGCTTGTTGGGCACCGTGCTCGCCAACGGCCAGGACGGCGCTTACAGGTTTACTTACATTCCTGGATCCCTCATTAACGGTAAGATCCAGACCTACACCCTCAAGGCGGAGCCGTCCCAGCCTTGCGTCTCGGGTTACGCCTACTACGGTTTCAACTCGAACGGGGAAACAACAGCGGGAACCCTCGTCTCCTCCCTGCAGCCGGACACACCTGCAGAGGTGGTCGCCCGCGTTCTCGGTGGGTCCGGCGGGTCCAACTTGCTGAATTGCGGGATGGGTCCATGAGTCGCCATTCGATGCCCCTCATGCGGTGACTGGATTTTGACGATCCCCTGGTTGTGCGCCGCTGGCCCTAAGTCCGTGCTGGGCGGCGGCGCGCGGATACGGCAAACGCCAGCGCTCCAGGGTTGGACGGCAAAATGGGTTGCGAATAGCTGAATGCAGGGCCGGCGATCAGAACGGATCATGCTGACCATCCCGCTATTGGCTTCCGGCCGGGATGCGGAGGGCCGTGCCTTCGACTCTGAGGGCAGCACGGTCAGCGTCAACCGTTACGGAGCGCGAGTTCAGGTGCCGCAGCTGCTCGTCGCGGGTCAAACCGTCCGGCTAGTCAACCTGGTCAACAAACTTTCGAGCGAGTTTCGCGTGGTGGGGCTGGTCGGTGAGGGCGAGAACGGAGTCAAGGAATGGGGCGTCGAAAACCAGAATCCCGAAGTTGATTTTTGGGGCATTTATTTTCCCCCCAAATCGCCGGCCCAGCCAGAATCCACGGCTTTGCTCGAGTGCAGCCTCTGCCATACGGTCGGATTGCTGCCGCTTTCCTTGCCGGAAGTCGAGGCTCTTGACGCCGGGACGCCGGTTTCAAAGTTCTGCTATCAGTGCGAGGCGGACACCGAATGGCTGTACCCTGAAAAGACCGACCTGGAGCCCGCGCTTCTGAAACTTCCAGAAACGGCGCTTGCCGGCCCCGTCCCCCGGCGGGGGATCGAGCCCGCTTCGCCCATGACATCGAGCGTCTCCAGTGATTCGCGCGGAACCGTGATGGCATCGCCCGCGACCCTCGCGCCGGTTGTGGAAAGCCGCAAGGAGCGCCGGCGTTACGTCCGTCGGCCCATTACGCTTCAAGACTCGTCGGGCCGCGCCGATTCTACACGGACAGAAAACCTGTCGAAAAACGGCGTCTGCCTTACCAGCGAGTTGGATTACACCGCTGGCCAGGAGGTGACACTGTTTTGGCCTCATCCGGTGACGCAGCAGAGTTACCAGGCACGGGCGCGGGTTGTCCGCCGGCATAATATTGGGGGAACGGCGCGCAAAATTTATGGACTCGAATACGTCTCGGGGCCGGTCCTGGCGGCGCCGGCGCCTCAGAGCGTGCGCGGCCTTTATGGGGGGCTGGCGGCGCTGGCAGCGGCGACGGCGGTGTTGATGGCTCTGGCGGTTTTCCGACTTGCTGCCGCCCTGTCCGTTCCCATGGACGCTCGGCGCGCATTGGTCGAGCTCTCAGCGGCATTTCTGACCCTCTATTGGGGCCAAAAGACCTGGCGGGCAATCGTGGAACGCGAGTCCAAGTACCGCAAGCCAAGCCGCCGCCCTCAGCGAGCCGCTAGGGCAGCGGCCGCCACGGTGGTCGCCGGAGCCATCCTGGCGGGTGTTGCCGGCATTCGCAGCGGACGCGAGCGAGCCCAGGCCTTGCGGCTGGTGAGCGACCTATCCGTCAGCGACGCCATCGAACGAGCCGTGGATCAAACCGAGAGCCTCGATTTCAACTCGCCGCAGGATTACGCCGCAGCCTGCGTCCGGCTCGAGCCTCTATCCCGCGAGTGGGAGCGAGAGCTGGGGCGCGTCTCGGCCGACTTCAGTACCTCCGCTTTGTCCAGCGGCCCGCTCCGGCGCCAGATTTCCTCGCTCCTGGCGCTTGATCGCCGGAAGCTCGCGCTTCTCCGGGCGCAGATCGCTCTCTCAGGCGCCGCCGGTTCGCGCCCTCCTGATAAGCAGCTCGCCTTCTGGCAAAAGCGGTTTGATCCGCTGCGCCGCCAGATCGAGCAACTGAACCGGAGCCGCGGCCGAATCCTTCAATCCCCTGCCCCGTCGGAGTAAGCCTGCCGGTTGCAGCGCCGGCTCGTTTTCCATTATGATTCTGTTGGTCCATGCCGGGAAAGACTTTCCCAAGCGGTCCATCCGGCTCGCGGGGGCTGGCGCGTGCGTGAACCCCGCGCCCGACGGTGACCGGCGCTTGGGTCGAGACTGAATGGTCACACGCCAAATCGGCAAAGCCTGCCGCTACGCGCACGACGCGATGGTTCGGGGATTTGCCAACCTTCGCATCAACCCCAACTTTCTGACCTCGATCGGGTTTGCGATCAACATGGTGGGGGCTTATCTGCTTGCCTTCGGATATTTTCCCGCCGCCGGGCTGGCAGTGATTCTGGCCGGAGTTTTTGACCTGACCGACGGTCCGGTAGCTCGATACACGCGCCGCGTGACTCCCTTCGGGGGCTTTCTGGATTCTGTGCTCGACCGATACTCAGACCTGATCCTGCTCATCGGACTGCTGGTTTATTATGGCCGCATCAACCGCTTTGGTTACGTCGCCCTGGTGGCCGTTGCCATGATTGGCTCCGTAATGACCAGTTACACGCGGGCGCGCGCCGAGAATTTGATTGCTTCGTGCAAGGTTGGCTTCCTGGAACGCCCGGAGCGCATCGTGCTCATCATCATCGGGGCGCTATTCGACCGAATGGCTCCGGTGTTATGGGTCATCGTGGTGCTTTCCAATCTGACCGTGCTGCATCGAATTCTCCATACATACCACCAAAGCCGGAGCCCTTCGAGCTCGCCACCGCGCGCCACCGCAGGATGAGGCGCCACCGCGATTCGGCCCGCTCCGCCACACCGTAAAAGAGCTACTGCACTCCGAGTTTTAACCCACCGCTGGAAAGTTTTTCTCGTAAGATCTCAAAATATGTCAAAAACATTTTGCATTCGAGAAAGCGTTGTTGTATATTGCGAAATTTGCAGTGGGTAGCGGGTCGGAAATTCCTCACAACTGTGTCG
>JAKAWO010000119.1 GCA_021827255.1 Acidobacteriota bacterium
CATTTTTGGCGCGCTGATCGCCTGGAGGCACGGTGGCTAAGACTCGCCCGTTTGCGCGCAGCCCGCGCGAAGAAGTTCTCGAAGTGGTCTCCGCTACCGCGGCGCCGGAGACGGCGCGGGCAGCCCGCGCCGCTCGGCTCGACCGCTTGATCCATGAGCGCATGCGCCTTGGCATTGTCAGCGCCCTCGCTGTCAATTCGGCGCTCTCCTTCAACGAGCTCAAAAAGCTGCTTCGCACGACCGACGGCAACTTGAGCGTCCATGCCCGCAAGCTCGAGGACGCTCAGTACATCGCTTGCACCAAATCGTTCGATGGGCGGTTGCCCAAGACCGAATTTCGCCTCACCGCGCAGGGCCGGCGAGCGTTCGAGAATTATCTCAGCCACATGGAAGCGCTAATTCACGCAACCCGCGACCGCTGATGCGGGAAGATTTTTTTGAGGACAGACTTTATGGCACAAAGTGCCCGAGCGCCGGCCCTGGACGAAAAACCTTCCCGGCTGGGGCTCCAGGTGACGGCGGCGGCCGGGTGGCTGATGCTTTTGCCGGCTACGGCTTTTCTGGCGGCCGCGGCGCTGCGCCTGCTCCAGCCGCGCCGGTTTCAGCCGGCCCACACGGCCTGGATCATCTCCGAATGGGCAGCGTCTCATCTCTCTCACCTCGCCGCAGCGGGGGTGTTCCTCGGGCTTCCTGGTATGGTTTTGATCGTTGGCGGCGGCTCGCTTTGGGTCGAGTGGGCGAGGGATCAAGCCTTGCGGCAGGATGCGGCCAATGCGGTTGCCATTCTGCGGCAACAGCTTGGGGCCTTTTGCCTGGCGGCAGCCGTTCTGCTGGCTGGAGGGATTCTCACGGTGGTGATAACTCACCTCATCGTGGGCTGAGGCTCTCGTAGAACCAGCGCGCAAGCCGGCTCGCGGTCTGGCTGTCCGCCGTCATGTGCCGGAGGTTGTCCGATCATGCAAAGCCCTATTCCACCTTGTCGCAACGGCCTTCACGCGGCCATCATTATGGATGGCAGTGGGCGCTGGGCTCAGGCCCGCGGCCTTCCCCGCACCGAGGGTCACCGCGCCGGAGTGTCCGCCGTTCGCCGCGTCATCCGGGCGGCGCCCGATTGCGGCATCGGCGCACTGACCCTCCACGCCTTTTCTTCCGACAACTGGCAGCGGCCCGAAGCCGAAGTCCGCTCCCTGCTCCGAATCTTTACCGCCTTCCTGCGCCATGAGCCGCCGGCGTGGCGCGCCGCTGGCATTCGGATGAGCGTTTTCGGCCGCCGCGACCGCCTGCCGCAGGATCTTCTCAGCGCCATCGCCGCCGCCGAGGCTGCAACCGCCGACGGCGACCGCCTCCATTTGCGCCTGGCGATTGATTACTCCTCTCGGGAGGCAATTCTCCGGGCCGCGCAGGAGCTGAACGGCGGCCGCGGCCAGAGCGAATTTTCCCGGCGCCGCGCCGCGGCCGCAGGCGATCGCGAAGAATCGCCGGACGTTGATCTCCTGATTCGCACCGGGGGCGAACTGCGCCTTTCTGACTTCATGCTTTGGGAGTGCGCCTACGCCGAGCTTTGCTTCACGCCTCGCCTTTGGCCCGACTTCACCGCCGAAGACCTGAAGGCCGCTATCCAAGACTTCCACGCCCGCGACCGCCGCTTCGGCCGGATTCCGGAAAGCGTCGCCGTGTGAGTCTTTATCCCGCCGGAGATTCGCATGAGGAGCTTTCAATGCGGAAGAGAACGACAAACAACCTGCTGCTCCGCCACCTGTTCCGGCAGATCGCGGTCGCCGGGAATGCTCTCTACTTTCTTTGGATCTTATACAACGGCATGGCTTCAGGGTTCGCTGCCAGGGGCGTTCGGCTGGTGTCTTACATCGGCATTCTTGCCTTGCTGATTTTCAATATCGTTCTCCTCATCTCCTATCGAGCGCGCGGACCCGCCTTGCCGCCCTCGAGGCCAGGAGGTCAAACGTGAGCCGCCGATGGTTCAAGCAGTGGGGCTGGAGTTACCTCCCCGTTTCGACCTGGGGCTGGCTAGCGGTCATTCTGACGGCGGCGTTTTGCATGAACACATTTGTCGCCGTCGATCGCCATTCGCATTCGGTCAGCGACACGTTGTATGGAGTCTTTCCGTATTGGGTTCCGGCGCTCGGAATCCTCCATTGGGTCGCCGGCAAGATGTCGAACGCCGGAACGCGATAAAGCGCTCCACACGGCTCATGGCGCTTCGGCCATGACGGACCAAAGGCCCGCCTCACCGCTGCCCGCTGTTCAGTTTACCCATTTGCTGGGGTGGTCTTCGGATTCATGCCGATGCTTGTAAACTTCAAACCTCTTCCGCAAGTGCGCCCGTCGCCATCCCTGGTAGCGAGATTGCGCGCGGTGCTGAAAATCGCCGCCCCGCAAGTAGAGGTAGCCCACCAGCATTCCACCCAGGTGCGCCAGGTGGGCGATGCCGGAGCCTGGCGAGCCCAGTTCGCTCAAGAATTCTATTACTCCAACGCCGAGCACAAACCATTTGGCCTTCACCGGAACGACAAACCACAGGAAGATGGGCCGGTCCGGCCAGATCAAACCAAAGGCGAGCAGGATGCCGAAGATTGCTCCCGAGTTCCCGATCACGGGAACGGGCGACGTCGGCTGAACCAGCACGTCAAACACCGCCGCGCCCACGCCCGTCAGAAAGAAATAGAAAAGGAACTTCGGCCCGCCCCACAGCCGCTCGAGATCGGACCCGAACATCCACAGCGCGAAAAGATTGAAGAGAATGTGGAAGTATCCGTCGTGCAGAAACAGATACGTGAAGAGCTGCCAGAGAAACAGGTGATGCGTGACCTCGTAAGGCGTCAGGCCGCCGTAAGCGACCGGGTAGAGCCAGCAGTAAAGCCGCAACACGTCAATCGAAAGATGGCCGAGGACGTAGGTAAGCACAAAGACGCCGGCCGTGGCCGCCATGAGCTTTTTCAGCACGGGCGTCAGCGGCGGGAAAAACGACATGTAGGATTCGGTATAGCGGCTCATCTCTATAAGCGTATCATAACCACCGCAAACCGCGGCGGATCGTCAGGCGCGAGGGGCGGCTTTCAGCCTTAGACGTCGCCCGTGCGGCCAGCCTTTGCTGAGAGCTGACGGCTTCCCTACGGCCCGTCCCTTTTCACTCATCACTTGCCACTGTTTTCTTGCTTCGGCCGATGGCGAACAGCAGGGCGGCGAGCGCGAAGAAGATCACCATCGCGGCGAGGTTGCTTTGCGCGAAGTGCGGGAACCACCGCGGCCCGATGTCGTACACGCGTTCTTTCTTGAAGCCTACCACAACCGCGAGCGCCAGTCCCCCGAGCGAGCCGCCGGCGATGAGGCCAGAACTGAACAAGGCTCCGCTTCCCGTTTCGGATTCCTCTCCGCCGCTTCGCGCCGTTCTTTCCACCAGCCACTTGACCACCCCGCCGGCGAAAATGGGCGCGGTGGTCGAAATCGGAAGATAGGAGCCGACCGCGAACGCCAGTGACCGGACGCCGCACAATTCCAGCACGATGACGATGAACGCGCCAAACAACACCAGCGTCCACGGCAGTTTGCGCGTCAGTATCCCGTTGATCACCACGCTCATCAGGGTTGCTTGCGGCGCCGGGTAATCGGTCGAGCCGATGCCGGGAATTTCCTGGAAATCAATCGCGCGGGCCGAGGGGTCGTAGTAATAGAGGCCGTCCGGCACGGTCCTCGATCCAATAACGCTCAAGGCTTCGTAGCTTTGTCCGTGATACACCACGCTCCCGCGCGGCTTCATGGCGGCAGTGATGGCCACATCCGTGATGTGCAGCGGCTTAACGCGCGTGTCGCTCTTATTCAGCAGTTGGAGCGTCAGGCCGACGGCAAATACCGAGGTGATGACTCCCACCGCATAGCCGAGTTCCTGTTTGCTGGGCGTCGCGCCGACCAGGAATCCGGTTTTCAAGTCCTGCGTGGTGGCGCCGCCGCTCGCCCCGCCAATGCACACCACCGCCCCCACGCTCAGCGCAATCGCCGAATACTCGCCGCCCGTCCAGCCGAGCAACAAGAAGATCAGGCAGGTGCCCATCAGCGTGGCAATCGTCATGCCCGAAACCGGATTTGACGAGCTGCCAATCAGCCCCACGATGCGCGCCGAAACCGTGGCGAAAAAAAAACCGAACAGCACCATCAAAAGCGCCGCGACAAAGTTCCCGTGCGAGCCCGGATTGACGCGGAAGGCCAGGAGCGCCCACACCGCCACCACCACCAACACCGCCCCGCCCGCAATCATGGGCAGCGGCAGATCGCGCGCCGTGCGCTCGATCTCGCGCGCTGCCGCGCCCAGCTTGCTCTCGCGAAGCTGGCGGAACGTCGCCTGGAACGATCCAATAATGGTCGGCATCGTCCGCGCCAGGGTGATGACGCCGGCCATGGTCACCGCGCCCGCGCCGATGTAACGGATGTAACTCGCCCAGATCGCGTCCGGCGACATGGCCGCGATGGGCTCGGTGCCGGGGTAAACCGGCAGCGGCAAGTTCGCACCGAAGAACTTGATGACCGGAATGAGCACCAGCCAGGAGAGCACGCCGCCCGCGAACATGATACCGGCCACGCGCGTGCCGATGATGTAGCCGACGCCGAGGTATTCCGGCGTGATCTCACCCGCCAGCGTCGCTCCCGGATACCACGCCGGCCGCCACGTCGGAATGGCCTTCCAAAACCCCAGCCCGCCCGTTTCACCCATCAGAAACTTGTACGCCATGCCCAGCCCCGCGCCCCCGAACACCTTGCCCGCCTGGATGCCACCTCGTTCTCCAGTGATCAAAACATCCGCGCAGGCTTTGCCTTCTGGATAGACCAGATTGCCGTGCTCCTTGACCACCAGCGCATTCCGCAGCGGCACCACGAAAAGCACTCCCAACAACCCTCCCGCCAGCGCCAGCGGGAAGATCCGCGAGTAATCGAGCGTGTAGCCGAGAAAAATCAAAGCGGGCAACGTGAAGACTGTGCCGGCGGCGATGGATTCCCCCGCCGAGCCGACCGTCTGCACGATGTTGTTTTCGAGGATGGTGGAGCGGCCCAGCCATTTGAAGATGCTGATCGAAAGCACCGCGATCGGAATTGAGGCGCTCACCGTCAGCCCGGCTCTCAGCGCCAGATAAACCGACACCGCCCCAAACACGATGCCTAGCAGCGCTCCGAGCACAACCGCCCGCAGCGTGAATTCAGGAAGGACGACTTCGGAGGGAATGAACGGGCGAAACGCCGTCTCCGGGCCGGGCTTTCGGGTTTCAGTCGCCATAATCGGCGTCCACCGCCTGATGTCCGGTCACACGCCCCAAGCGCGGACCGCGGCTTCAAAGGTCGGCGGCTTTTTGCTCATCACTTTCCGAGTTTCGCTCGCGCCATTTCGCTGACGCGCTTGCCATCGGCATTTTTGCCCGCCAGCTTGGCCATCGCCGCTTTCATCACCCTGCCCAGGTCTTTCGGGCCGGCCCCGCCGGTTTCCGCGATGGCCGCCGTCACCGCCGATTCAATCTCCTTGTCGCTCGCCGCCGACGGAAGATAAGTCTCCAGGATTTTGATTTCCGCTTCTTCCTTGGTGGCCAGATCTTCGCGTCCGCCCTTGCGGAACTGCTCCACCGATTCGCGCCGCTGTTTGACCAACGTGCGCAGAACCGCGTGCGCCTGGGGATCGTCGAGCGCATGGCCCGCTTCGATTTGCCGGTTCTTGAGCGCCGCCTTCATCATGCGCAGCACCGAAAGCCTGAGCTCGTCGCGCGCTTTCATCGCCGCGATAATCGCTTTGTCCACCTGTTCCACAAGCGTCATAGAATAATAACCTCTCGAAATTTCCCCGCCGACTATATCATAAAGAACTTGGTCGCGGGTTGGGTCTGGAGACCCTGCGCGGCATGCGGAAGCCAGGCGTCATCATCCCCAATGGAGGGCCGAGACACCTTGGTTTTCCGTAACGATTCCTGCGAATAAGGAGCCGCAGTTTCGCCAGGTCCAGCTCGCGATTTGAGTGGCCATGCCTCGGCCGGGCCGCTCATCGTTCACTGGACCACTCTTCCACTGACTGCGCCGTGCTGGCTTGAACGGCGGAGAGGGGGGATTGCAATGGCCTTTGAAAGTCTTCTGCAACTTGCCAACGACCTGGAATGGCTCGGCTGTGAGCTGGAGCAAGTCGGCCATCGCCATGCTCTCGAGGGCTATCCCCACACAGGTTCGACGTGGCAGGAATTTGCCGAAAAGCAGAAGGGCGTGCTTGCCACGTGCGATAAGGTCGAGCGTGAGCTGAAGAGCGCCGTGCGGTTCGATCCGCAGGCCCTGGTGGGTGTTGAATTCCAACTGGAAGACGCGATCGAGGCCATCGCCCGCCTGTTAGAAAACGTCGAGGGGATCAAGTATGCGGCAGTCTATGAAGTTCACCGGCTCCCAGAGGCGGTTCGGAGCTTCAACTCAATGGTCCATGAGGGGTTCGGCCCGACGATCATGCCCACACTGGCTGCCGGCTGATCTGACCGCCCATATCGGCTGATCCTGGCGGCTGAACAATGATGCTTCATGGGGCTGGAGGGCGGCGGCGAGGCCGTCGGGCGAAAATAGGGCATGCACCAACTTCACCGGAGGTGACCGCGTGAATCGAAGGAAATTTTTGGGGACGATAGCCGCTTTGCCGGCGGGAATTGCGGCGCCTGCTCTGGCTCAGAAGGGCCGGCCGCGCGCCGAGCCCGTTGAAAAGGAGACGCCACAGACGACGCCCACCATCGCTCTGAATCACCTTGGCTTCCGTCCTCGCGCTGGAAGAAAAATCCTAGTAGTTCGCGCGACCGCTTCGGCCCCAAGTTCCGAATACACCCTCCGCGACATCGGCTCTGAGCCGTTTCACTTCACACGGCCGCTCGCCGCCGCGCATGGCGACCTCGGTCCCTGCCTTACGGCGGACTTTACCGATCTTCAACGCCTGGGGATGTACCAAATCACCGTGGGAAAGGAACACTCCGTTCCCTTTTTTATCCGTGAAGATGTCTGGCGCCGAACTCTTCCCAGGGCCGTTGGTTATTACCGCAATCAACGCTGCGGCGTGGCCGTTCCCGGCGTCCATCCGGTTTGCCATTTGGATGACGCGCGCCGTCGGGATAACGGCGAGCACGTGGATGTGGTGGGAGGCTGGCACGACGCCGGCGACCTTCGCAAGTGGATGGATCCCACGCTGCTCAACGCGATTGCCCTGCTCAACCTGGATCGAAATCTCGCCGCCCGCCAGCCCGGCGATCCCACCCATGAGCAGATCCTTGAGGAAGTGCGCCACGGCAACCTTTACTTCCTCAAGATGCAGGCTGAGGATGGCCGCGTCTGGCACGACACGGCCGGAGGCGTGAACGGCGACAACAGTGACAACCACTGGACGGACAATATCATCGGCACGCCCGACGACCGCTACATCAATACGACGAAGCTCGAACATATTTCAGCCATGTTTGCCACGCTCCAGGCGCTGGTGAGCCAAGCGTATCGCGCTTCGGATCGTGATTACGCGGCGCGGTGCCTTGCCTCCGGCCGGCGCGCCTGGCAGGCTTCAGCGCGAAAGGGCACGACGCTCGACTTGGCGTGGTGGGCTCTTGCGGCGTGCGAATTACGCCGCGCGACCGGAAAGAGCGCCTATCAAGACGAAGCCTTGCGGCTAGGGAAAGCGCTGCTCGCCCGCCAAAACATTTCCTTTACGGCGGGCCAGCGGCTCGTGCGCGGCTACTGGACGGAATCGCCCACTGCGTCCTCCGCTCCGGCGAGAGCACGGCTCATCCCTTACTTTAATGTGGTCTATCCCGGGCTCCCGGCGATGGCCCTGCTCGCCCTCTACGAAACCTTCCCGGAAGCTGCTGACCGCGCAAAATGGAATGACGCCGTCCGGCTACACTTGGACGAATACGCGCTGCCCATGTCCGAGCGCAATGCCTTCCGTTTGATCCCCTCCGGGCTCTACCTTGGCCGGCCGACACCGGAAGCGTATCGGCCCCTCGCGGGCGCGCTGACCTACCGATACTTCATGCCCGTCCGAAAGCAGTTCTGGTGGCAAGGCATCAATTCGCACCTTGGGAGTTACGCTTTGCTGCTGAGCCAATTCTCGCGCGTGCTCGAAGAGGAAGGCGGACACGGAGCAGTTTACGCTGACCTCGCCTACCGGCAGCTCGAATGGATTATGGGCGCGAACCCCTTTGGCGCGTGCCTGATGACGGCAGAAGGCATGCGAAACCCTTATCCCCACTCGCGGTTCGTCGGCCTCATCCCCGGCGGCATCATGAACGGAATCGCGGGAAACGCTCAAGATGAACCCATTCTCGACCAGGAGTTTCTGATTGACTGGCGAACCTGCGAGTATTGGAGCCCCCACGTGGCCTATTATTTATGGGCAGTGTCCACCCTGGAAGGAGTGGCATGATCCCACTCCGCGGCGCATGGGGTTTCGCCTCCCGCTCAGTTTCACATTATGGCTGGCGAGTACGCTAGGTCCGCTGATCTATGGGGACGTAGGCCAAACCCGTGGGCCCGACATATTCAGCCAACGGGCGAATGAGCTTGTTGTTGGCGTACTGCTCGAGCACGTGCGCGCTCCAACCGGAAATCCGGCTGACCGCAAAAATGAGAGGATAAAGGTCCACGGGGATGCCGAGGACGTAATAGGAAGAGGCGGAGTAAAAGTCCACGTTGGCGTTGATATGCTTCTCGCGGATCATC
>JAKAWO010000120.1 GCA_021827255.1 Acidobacteriota bacterium
CCAAAGGCTCCAGACCGAAGGTTCTCCTGCTGCCACCGGCGCCGGCGCGCCTGCTCATGCAGTTCCCAGCTCCACGATCATCTCCGCAATCCGTTCCGCGGCGTCCGGACGAGCTGAGGACCGCGCTTGCCGCCCCATTTCGCTCAACAGCGGGAGGTTGTTCATTAAATCGCGCGCCGCCTGGAACAACCGCTCTGCCGATGTCTGTTTCTCCTCCAGAACAAGTCCCGCGCCGGCCCGTCCGAACTCGCGAGCATTTTCTAGCTGGTGCTGATCGGTGGCGGCCGGAAACGGAATCAGCACCGAAGGTCTTCCTGCCGCCGCAAGTTCCGCCAGCGCGGACGCGCCCGCCCGGGAGACGACCAAGTGAGCCACCGCCAGAGCCGCTGGCATGTTCTCAATGAAGGCGTGGATCTCGCCCCGAACGCCCTCCGCGCGGTAAGCCGCCTCCACGGCATTATAGTCTGCCTCGCCCGTTTGGTGGATGATTCTCCAGCCGCTCGCGTGCTCTCGAATTCGAGGCAGGTTCTCGATAACAAGCCGGTTGATGGCCTTGGCCCCGAGGCTTCCACCGACAATGAGCAAGGTTAAGGGCCGCGCGGGAGGCGCTGGAGGCACGGCAAAGAACTCCTGCCGCACGGGAAGGCCGGTTACTCGCGCCTTGGTGCCATAGAACTCCGCAGCGCGCTCGAACGCGACTGCGGCCCGTTGCACGACAGGCGCCAGAAGGCGGTTGGTGAAGCCCGGCACCGCGTTCGGCTCAATCAAAAGGGTTGGGAGACCGGCGAGCGCGGCCTCAAGAAGAGCCGGCCCCGCCAGGTAGCCCCCGATGCCCGCCACCACACCCGGCCTGAAACGGGCCAGCACTTTGGCCGTATCGAGCGCCGCGAGCGGCAGAACCGCGAGGTTGCGCAATTTCTTCGGCCCTCCGATTCCCTTCAGTCCCGCAGCACGAACCGAGCAGAGCGGGAAGCCCGCGGCCGGAATGACCCGCGCTTCGAGCGGCCGGTTGGTGCCCATGAACTGAACCTCCGCCGCCCCCGTCGCTCTCAACCGCTCGGCCACCGCCAGCAGCGGGAAAATGTGGCCTCCGGTGCCACCCGCCGCCATCAGCACTCGCAATGTTTTCGCCGCCCCGCTTGGCCGCGCGGCCTCGCGCCCGCTTTGCCGGCCGAGGTCGCGGCGCGATGCTTGGAGCTCGGCGGTTTCTATTCTCGACGCGCCCAGCATTCAAACTCAGCTCGTGTTCTGGGAAATGTTCAGCAAGATGCCCATGGCGAAAAGACTCATCAGCAGGGACGATCCGCCATAACTGACAAACGGCAGTGGCACGCCTTTGGTGGGCAGCAGGCCGACGACGACGCTGACGTTCACCAGCGCCTGGATGACCACCAGCGAGGTCAGTCCGATGGCGAGCAATCGTCCGAAGTCGTTCTGGCAGCGGGCGGCGGCGCGCAGCCCCCGCCAGAGAATGACGCCAAACAACGCGATGACCAGCAGCGCACCTATTAAGCCCAACTCTTCCCCGATCACAGCAAAAATGAAATCGGTCTGCGGCTCCGGCAGGTAAAAGAGTTTTTCTTTTCCTTCCATCAGCCCCGCGCCAGTGATGCCGCCCGTGCCGACGGCGATATACGACTGGATAATTTGGAATCCCGCTCCGAGGGGGTCAGAGTACGGATGCAGAAAGGCCATGATTCGCCGGTAGCGGTAGCCAACGTGGAAAATCAGGAGGTAAAGGACGGGCAGCGCCGCCAGTCCGGCGCAAACGAAATAGGAGACTTGCAGACCCGCGGCAAACAGCATCGCTCCGACCATCACGGCGATCGCCAACGTCGTCCCGAAGTCCGGCTCTCGCAGAATAAGAACGCCATCCAGGCCAGCCACCAGGCCAATCGGCAGCAACGTCTGCCTCCAGGCATTGATCGAATCCTTGCGGAGTTCCAGGAAATAGGCTAGAAAAATCACCAGGACGATTTTGGCGAGCTCCGAAGGCTGAAAGCTTACGGGTCCCAGGCGTATCCAGCGGTGCGTGTCGTGCTCCGCCTTGACGAACAGAACTCCGAGCAACAAGAGCAATTGCAGGCCCAGCGCTGGGAAAATCAACAACGGGCTCTTCAGGCGCCGGTAGTCCACGTTCATCATCACCAACATGATGCCCAGGCCGAGCGCCGCATAGATAGTCTGGCGAACCACAAAATAGTAGCCCGAATGAAACTGGTCCGCAGCGATCACCGCCGAGGCGCTGAAGACCATAATGATGCCAAACAGCACCAAGACCACGACCGTCGCGAACAAAACTCTGTCGGATTCCAGCCGTCGCGCCATGAATCTATGCGCCTCTTTGCGCGGGAGGGAACCCTCCGCTCTTCCGCGGGGATCGTCCTGGTTGGGAGGCTCGCGGCGACAGGGCGCGCACCTCGTAGGCCATCACCCCGTCCTCCAGCAATTCGGAGGCGCGAGCTGCCGGGGGCTCTTCGCCTAGGTTCTCCGGACCAAGTTCCAACCCGTCGCCAGCGTCGCCTGCCGGGGCCGCTTCTTCCGCGCTGACTTCATAGAGATAGAGCAGCTCGCGCGGCTCGCGCGCGCGTCGGGCCAAGCGTTGGACTGCTCCGGCATCGTTCGGCTGAGAGGCCCGCATCTCGGCAGACGCCACCCCTGCCGGGCTGTCCGTCGCCGCCCATGCCGCCCGCGCCGTTTCCACGAGCTCAGGTTCTGAATCGGCTGTCGTTGGGCGGGCCGCGGCCTTTTGCCCCTCCGTCTCCACTCCAGCCTTAGCCGCCGTTTTGGGAGGGCGGTCAGCCCTCAAATGGAAATCCTCCTTGGCAACCTCCCGGGGGCGGATTTGGCCTTGGTTATACTCTTCCGCGAGAACGGAAACTAATTGCTTGAAGGCGCGGCCTCGCTGCTCGAAATTCTGAAACTGGTCGTAGCTCGAGCATGCCGGTGACAGCAAGACGGTATCGCCCGACCGCGCCCGCTCAAAAGCCCGGCGCGCCGCAACCTCTAATGTTCCGGCCAGGAACAGGTCCACCGCGCCCGCCAGCTCCCGTTTAATCTTGTCCGCCGCCGCTCCGATCAACAGCACTTCCCGAACTCGGTCCTTGAGCAGTGGGCGCAGCGGCGCGTACGGCGCGCCCTTGTCCTTGCCGCCCAGGATCAGGTGAACGCCCCGCTCAAACGTCGAAAGCGCCTTGGCGGCTGCATCCACGCTGGTAGCTTTGGAATCGTTGTAAAAGGCGACGCCGGCAATCTCGCGGACGAATTCCAGCCGGTGTTCCACTCCTCGAAACTCGCGCACCGCCCGGCGCAAGGCGCCGAAATCCGCTCCCAACACGCAGGCTGCGGCCGCCGCGCCCAGCACGTTCTCCAGGTTGAAACCGCCCCGCAACCGAATATCCCCGACCCCCATCAAGGCGCGCTCCAGGTGACGTACCCGGTACCACAGCTTTCCTTCCGCTACGAACACGCCGTTCGCAAGCTCCCTCTGGCGGCTGAAAAAGGTCTTCTGGCTCCTGATCGAGCCGGCCAGTTCGACCACGTTCGGGTCGTCGGCGTTGAGGATGGCATGATCCTGCGGCGTTTGATTCTCGAAAATGCGCGCCTTGGCCCGGACGTAAGCCTGGAAGGTGGGATGGCGATCGAGATGGTTGGGCGTCAGGTTCAGCAGCACCGCGACGTGCGCCCGAAACGATCCGATCATCTCAAGCTGGAAGCTGCTCAGCTCCGCCACCATGATCGAAGGCGGGGGAGACTGCTCGGCGGCCAGGATCAGCGGCACTCCGATGTTCCCTCCGACAAAAACCGAAAGGCCCGAAGCCTCCAGAATTTCCCCCGTCAGAGCCGTCGTGGTGGTTTTCCCGTTGGTGCCCGTGATTCCGACGATGGGGCCCTCCAGAAACCAGCTCGCCAATTCAATTTCGGGCACGATCCGGATGCCTTTTCGCCGCGCCATTTCGAGAGCGGGCAAGTCGGCGGGAACGCCCGGGCTGACCACGATCAAATCCTGGCCGGCAAAGGTGGACTCGCGATGGCAACCCAGCTCAAGTCCGATCTTTTGCGCCATCAGCTCGCGAGTTTCGGCGGCGAACGATTCCGGGTGACGCTGGTCCGTCACCATCACCCGGGCGCCTCGCCGGGACAGAAACCGGGCCACGGCCAGACCGCTGCGCCCCAAGCCGACCACCAAAACCCGCTGACCTTGGACCTCGGTCATGGCGACCTCCGTCGCCTGTGCCAACCGTTCTCGCGCAGGTAGCCGTCCAGAATCTCTGACACCATTTCCGACAGAGAGCGCCGCTTGGCGCGGGCCAGCCGCCGGGCGACTTTCAGAATCCTCCCGTCCAGCGTCAGGCTGATTCGGGTTGGGTTACGAAATGACTTCGGTCTAGGCATCGGCTATTACTGCGCATTTTATGCGCAAAAATGCATTCTGTCAAGCAGCGTTGTTTCAGCGCAGCTTCAGGGTCGTCAGCGCGAAGAGCGCCGAAACCAGCGCGGCGATCCAGAAGCGAGCGATAATCTTTGACTCCTTCCATCCCAGCAACTCGAAATGGTGGTGGAGCGGCGCCATCTTGAAGATGCGCTTTCTCCGCAATTTGTACGAACCCACCTGCAAAATCACTGACAGCGCCTCGACGACAAAAATGCCGCCAATAAACGGCAGCAGCAGTTCCTGCTTAATAATGACCGCCACGGCGGCAATCGCTCCTCCCAGCGAAAGCGAGCCTACATCGCCCATAAAAATCTCCGCCGGATAGGCGTTGTACCACAGAAAGCCAAGACTCGAGCCGACCATCGCCCCGCAGAAAATCGTGAGCTCAGCGGCATCCGGAAGGTGTTCGATCTCAAGGTAAGCAGAGAGCACGGCGTGGCCGGAAACGTAGGTCAGCACGGTCAGCGCCGAAGCGGCAATCAGCACGCAGCCAATGGCCAGCCCGTCCAACCCGTCCGTCAGATTAACCGCGTTCGACGATCCCACCAGAATCAGCACTAAAAACGCCAGGAACGGCCAAAACGCCAGGGCGTAAGTCCATCCGGGATGGAGCCAACTCGAAATCACAAAGGTCGGGCGAACGCGCTTGAAAAACGGAAAGACTAAGGTCGTGTTGTAAAGCCCCTGGGCGGTCATAACCACCAGGATCATCCCAAACACGAAGCTCACCAAAATTTGCAGCATAAATTTGTGCCTGGCCGTGAGTCCCAGGTTCTTTCGTCGGCGCAATTTCTGGTAGTCGTCCCAAAACCCGATCCCCGCAAAAGCCAGCGTCACCCCGAGCGCCAGCCAGACAAACGGGTCCTTCAGGTTCGCCCAAAGAATCGTTGGAATGACGATGCAGAGGTTGATCAGCACGCCGCCCATGGTGGGGGTGCCAGCCTTGGAGTGGTGGCTCTCCGGGCCGTCCTCACGAATATACTGGCCAACTTGAAATTTCTTGAGCCTCCGGATGACGTAGGGGCCCAGCACGGTGGACAGGAACAGCGCCGTCAGGCTGGCATAGGCGGTCCGAAAAGTCACGTAGCGGAACAGATTGAAAATGTGATAGCGGACGTGAAACACAACGTAGAGGTAGTAAAACATTCCGACTTAGTCGGTCCTCTCTGGCGACGGGCGCTGGGAACTGGCCGGCGACACCGCAGGCGAACTTTCCAGCAATTCAATTACCGCTTCGAGACCCACCCCACGCGACCCCTTCACGAGCGCCAGATCGCCTTCCCGAAGAAGCGTGCGGCAAAATTCTGCGGCCTCGAGCGCCGTTGCAAAGAAGCGCAAACGCGACGGATCGAACCCCTCGTCGCAGGCTCCTTCCAGGAAAAAACGGGCGTCGCCCTGGACTCCGATGACCCAATCCACCGCGCACTCCGCGCATTTCCGGCCAACCGCTCGATGCCATTGCGCTGACGGCGGACCGAGTTCGAGCATCTCGCCCGCAACGACGATGCGTCGTTTCACTCCCGTCCATGCGGCCAGCGTCTCCAGCATGCTTTCCATGGCTCGCGGATTGGAGTTGTAGCAGTCGTTCACCAGCGTCACTCCACCCGGCAGTGTAAGAATTTCACTTCGTCCAGGCAAATTTTTAAATGTGGCGAGTGCTTTGGCCATCTTGTCTGCCGGCACCCCGAAGAGGCTCGCCGCGGCGATGGCTGCGAGCGCGTTCTCAACATTGTGCGCTCCCAGCAGACTCATCTTGAACTCGGCATTGAGCGACGGTCCCTGTACCCGGAAGCTCGTTCCTTGAGGCGGCGCCAATTCGACTTCGGTGGCGAGAAAATCCACCCCTCTATGACGCCCAAACATGACCGTCCGCCCCTTGAACCCCTCGGCAAACCTTTTCACCCGAGGATCGTCGCCGTTCAGCACAGCGGTGGCTTCGCCTCGCTCCCGGTTCAGATGCTCGATCAGCTCGCGTTTGGCGCGCCCAATATCGTCAAGCGAATCGAAGAACTGGAGGTGGACTGGGGCGACGTTGGTGACCACCCCAATTTCCGGCTCCGCAATCCGCGCCAGCCGCGCGATTTCTCCCGCCGAGGACATTGCCAGTTCCACCACGGCCACGTCGTGGCTGGGTTCAAGCTCCAGCAGCGCTTGGGGGAGCCCGAAGTCGTTGTTAAGATTACCCCGCGATTTGAGCACCGAGTATCGCGTCGAGAGCAGCGCCGCCGTCAGCTCCTTGGTGGTGGTTTTGCCCATGCTGCCCGTAATGGCAATCAATCTTTTGCTCCAACGCCGCCGCACCTCCCGCGCCAGGACCTGTAGAGCCTCGGTCGTGTCCCGCACCGGAATCAGGGCCGGCACGAGCGAGGCAGAAGCTCCTTCGCGGAATGCGCCCTCCACCACGGCCGCTACCGCTCCGCCTTCAAGCGCTTGGCGGACGAACTCGTGCCCATCCAGCCGCCGCCCCCGAAGGGCGAAAAAAAGCTCTCCCGCCCGCACCTGGCGCGAATCAATCGAGTATCCCTCGGCAAGCTGTTCCGGCGCCGCGGAGACGGATCCGAGAATCTCCGCCACATCGCCCAGCCGCAATCGCATGTTGGTCCTCTGTGCGGTTCCTGCCAACGATCGGCTTAAATTGTTCGATGGCGGTTGCGTTGGCTGTTCAGTCCGCCGGCGCTGCTCGGGCCCGGCTCGCCGGGTGAAGCGTAACCCAATTCTCGGAGCACTTTTCTCGCCACTTCCCGGTCATCGAACGGAATGGTTTGCTCCTTCAAAATCTGATAAGTCTCATGCCCTTTGCCCGTGATGACCACCACATCCCCTTCGCGCGCTTCCTCCAAAGCCTTCCGGATGGCCGTCTCGCGGTCCACGTTCACCTGATACGGTCTGCCCGTCCGTTGCAGGCCGACCATAACGTCATTCAGGATCGCTAGCGGGTCTTCGGCGCGGGGATTATCCGAAGTAAGGTAGGCAATGTCGGCCAGCGAGGCCGCCGCTTCCCCCATCAGCGGCCGCTTGCTACGGTCCCGCTCCCCTCCACAGCCAAAGACCACCAGCAAGCGGTTCTTGGCCATCTCTCGCGCCACGCCGAGCACATTCTTCAAGGCATCGTCCGTGTGGGCATAGTCCACAACCACCAGGAAGGGCTGGCCGGCGTCCACTCGCTCAAACCGTCCCGGAACCGCCTCCAAGCCCTCAATCCCGCTGCGAATCTTATCCGCTGCGATGCCCAACCCGAAGGCCGTTGCCGTGGCGGCGAGAATATTCAGCAGGTTCGGCCGTCCGACCAGCGGCGACACAATGTCTAGCGTCCCGCCGGGTGTTTCGAAGACGGCCTTGAGTCCGGCCAAATCCGAACTGAATTGCTTGACTCTCACCTGCGCGCCGGGTTTGGCCCCATAGGTTATTTGGCGGGACCCTGAAAGCTGGAGTAGCCGCTCACCCCACTCGTCGTCCACATTGATCACGGCCAGCTCGGGCGGCGGGGTTCCAAGCCCTTCGAACAGCCGGCGCTTGGCGGCAAAATAACTCTCAAAGTCCTTGTGGTAATCCAGATGATCCCGGGTGAGGTTGGTGAAAACTGCCGCCGCAAAGTGAAGGCCCCAGACTCGCTCCTGCGCGAGGGCGTGCGAGGAGACTTCCAGAACCGCGGCCTGCGCGCCCGACCGCGCAAGCTCGTCGAAACAACTCATCAGGTCGAGTGATTCGGGCGTCGTATTCACCGCCTGGATCGTTCTTCCGTGCCAGCGGTATTCGATGGTACCGAAGAGCCCGGCGGGAATTCCCGCCGCCTCCAGAATGCGCTCGAGCAGAAATGCCGTGGTTGTTTTTCCGTTGGTACCGGTGACGCCGATCAGTCGGAGGAAAGCGTCAGGATGGTCATAGAAAGCCCCCGCAGCTTCTGCGAGGGCGCGACGAATTTGCGGGACTTGAATCCAGCGCGAGGCAAGCTCGGGAGGGGCCGGGCGTTCGCTTACCACCCCGATCGCGCCGCGCTCGATCGCCCGCGGGATATAGTCGTGCCCGTCGGCCTTTTCGCCACGGATTGCGAAAAAGAGGCTCCCGCGCTCAACCCGGCGCGAATCATAGGCAAGCGAGGTGACTTCAGCGTTAACGGCAACGCCCGAAGGGAGACGGGAAACATTTGCGAGGACCTCGCCTAATTTCATTCCTCTCTCGCATTATAACATCGGGCCATTCCTCCCCCCCTCATTAAACCCGCTCGACGCGGCGGTGACACTCGGTTTACCGCTCACCG
>JAKAWO010000121.1 GCA_021827255.1 Acidobacteriota bacterium
ACCTTGAGCAGCGCCTCGCGCGGCGAAACGCTCGGCTCTGGAACGCTCTCGACTGTCATTTTCTCGACATCCTCAAGCACCGCGGCTTTCATGGTTTCGACCGCCTTTCGCGCCCGGTGAAGTCCCCTTCGGCGCTGGAGCGCCCGCTCAAGGTTTCACGAATGGCCGCTGTTTTCAAGAACTTTCTTTGCGCCCCGGCCTAAAGAGCAGGCTGTCGCTCCGCCAGCCGGCCGCAGCCTGACGCGCGGCCTGCTTCAGGTCTCGAGGTCGCTCAGCTCCAAACGCCCTTCGCGTCTGAGCCGCTCGAAGATCTCGGCGGTTTCTCGAATCCCCTGCTCGAGGGGCGTGCGCGGCGCCGGGCCCAGGTCGTGAACCAACGCGCTGTCATCGAAGTCGTAGGCGATGGGAAGCGGCTGGCCCTCGGCGCGAACGTTCTGCCTCGCCTGGGGCAACAGCCGAAAGAGCATCTCGAGAAACTCCTCGATCTGAATCACCTCCCCGCGCGGGGTGTAAACCTTCGCTCCCTCGACGTTCGACTCGGCGGATCGAATAAAAATCTCAGCCGTGTCGCGAACGTATTGCATGTCCACGCCCCCGATGAGCTTGATGGTGTAAGGCCGTCCGGCCACGGCGGCCTTGATGGCCTTGGTGGGCCCCGAGGTGATTCCGCGGTCGCGGCCTGCTCCGTAAACCGTGCCCGGGCGCAGGCCCGCGCTCGAAATGTCTTCCGTGAGAAAGTAAACACGGGCGTTGCCTTCGTTCGCCTGCTTGAATACGCCGTAATGAGTGTTGGGCAACAGCGGCGCGCCCTCGGGCACGGTTCCACCCCCGTAAAATTCTTCGGGGCCAAAAACGGCCTGAGAACTGGCGTAAACGATTCGCCGGACCAGGTCGCGATGGCGACGGGCAGTCTCGAAGATGTTCAGCGTCCCCAAAACGTTGACGCGAGCGCCCAGCACCGGGTCGGCGGCGCAATATGGCACTTGCAGCGCGGCCAGATGAAGGATGTGCGTGATGCCGTGGTTGGCGATGGCCCGCTCCAGATCTTCCGCGCAGGTGACGTCGCCACGGATGAAATGGACCCGTTCCAACTGCTCCCCGGTAAGCAGGGCGCGCAGACGACGGGCTTCCTGATCAAGATCATAGACCCACGCATCCGCGCCGCGTTCGATGAGCGTCTTTGCAATCCACGAACCGATAAATCCCTGGGCGCCCGTTAACAGAAAACGCGACAAGGGCTTCTCACTGACCGTTGGGCTTGCCATGCTGGGAATTATATGGCCTCTTCGCAAAGAGTTAAAGGAAAGACGCAACAGCCGTTGACGGTCATCCCGCCAATTCGGTGGAGGGATATCGCTTGACCGCCCCCGGCGGGCTGCTGGACCGGATTCCCCCTGCATTTTTCCCTCATCTGGATTTTCCATCCGCCGATCTAAATGACGAAGGGCAAGCAAATGCCAAGCAAAACGATCGAGCGTCCTCAGCCTCAGAGAGAAATGCTCATCAAGAAGCTCATCGTCCTGATGATCGCTGTGGCTATTGGCCTGGCGGTTCTGCTGAGCGATCTGCTGGCCGAGAGCGCGGAGGCGTTACGCGCCTGGCTTCGCGGCGAAGAAATCGCTTGGGACGGCCCCCGCGGCTATGGAGACCCAGCGGCCGCCGACAAAGACTTTCCATCCGCGCGCCGCGCTCCTCCCTTCAATTGAACACTGACACCCACTCCATCCGTTAAATCCTGGGGCCTCGGACTTTCCTCGCGCCGGGCGCCAAGAGCCTGGAATCCATCTTTCTTGTAGCGTCCGCGCCGGGGTGAGGCTATAAAAGATAATTTCGGCCATTGGCATCATGAAGGCGGAGAGTCTCGAGGATGACGCTGCCCTGGCGGCAGAGCGTATCTGAACTTTTTGGCACGGCCGTGCTCGTCGCTGTGGGCCTTTCCACAGTGATCTTTGACTTCGGCGCGCGCAGCCCTATGCTGCACTGGGTCGCGAGCGCCGCGCTGCGGCGGCTGATCACCGGATTCCTGTTTGGCGCGGTGGGCGCCTCGATTGCCATTTCTCCGGTCGGCAAAATCAGCGGCGCGCACATCAATCCTGCTGTGACGCTGGCCTTCTGGGCGAGGGGGAAAATGCGCGCCAGCGACGCGGCATTTTACGTTTTGGCGCAACTGGCCGGCGGACTGCTGGGCGCAGCTCCGCTGCTTGCCTGGGGCGCCATGGGCCAGAGCGTGAACTTTGCGGCCACTACCCCCGGGACCGGCTATACGGCTCGCCAGGCGCTTGCCGGCGAAGCTCTGACCACCTTTACAATGGTCATGCTGTTGTTCTTCTTTATCGGTCACCGGCGCCTTCGGGCGTGGACGCCGCTGCTGTTCCCCTTTCTCTACGCCGTCATGGTCTGGTTGGAAGCGCCGGTCTCGGGGACCAGCACGAATCCGGCGCGCAGCTTCGGGCCTTCCGTGGTGGCTGGGGTTTGGCAGGCAGGGTGGATTTACTGGGCTGGGCCCGTTGCCGGCGCTCTGCTGGCCTCAAGCGCGCATCGCTTCACCTGGCTGCGACGTTTTGAAATAGAGGTCGCCAAGGTCTATCACTTTGAGCACGATCCGCGCGGATTTTTCCGACGCGGGAGCTCGAACCCTGCGTAAATTCCAACGACTTTCAACTGGAAACCTACGCGCCATGGCTGGCCGCCCACCATAGCCTTCCCCTGGTGGCTGCCGGAACCATCCATGGACTTGCCGTTCCGATGAGCGCCTCAAGGTGTGGCCGTGGGCAAAAAGGGGAATGACCGGATGTTGACAATTGGCGAGCCGGCAAGGATACTGGGGCTTGTCGCCGGGAATGGACGCCAAGTTCGTGCTGCATTCTCAACCATTCTGCAGATTCCGCGCCGGCCGTCAGAGGGGCGAGTTGATTTCCCGCGCCCACCCACGCCCCCTGACCCCCAATCATCCGCGGGCCCGACGCATATTGGCCAGCGCGCTGGCTTGCCTTGCGACAACGATTAGCGTTTCAGCCGCCACGCTTGGACATCCTGGCAAGACTTACCGCCGTCGCACTGTAAATCGCCCGCCGCCCGCCGAATTGGCCATCCGCATTCCGGTGGTCGTGCGCGACCCACAAGGGCGTGCTGTCGCTGGGCTGAGGCGGCCGGATTTTCGCTTGTTGGTAGATGGTCGGCTGGAAAGGATATCCGACTTCGCCGAGAACATCGTTCTCCCGCCGCCCAGGGCAGCCCATGCTCTGACGACGCCGCGCTATATCGCGCTCTATTTTGACGACGTCCACATGGACTCGACCGAGATCATCCGTGCCACAGATGGCGCGGACGGCTATTTTGCCAAGCACCTCGGCCGATGGAACCTGGTCGGCATTTTCACGGCTTCGGGCCAGAACACTCTTGCTTTTACGCGCGCTGACGCCAAGATCCATCCGACGTTGCTCGCCCTTCATGCCCCATCACCCGTAGGGAGGACGAAAAATAGTTGTCCCCCCATGACGGATTTTGAGGCCTATCTGGTCCGTGATCTGCGCCAACCGATGGCGCGCGAAGTCGCCATCGAGCAGACGCTGTCCTGCATGCGCTTACCCGGCGGCGCCGCCGACCCCGCGCGCCGACCATCCCTCGCAGTGTTGCGCCAGGCGGCGAGCCGCGCGGACGCGCAAGCTAGCCGAGTCCTGGCCATCGAGGAGCGCCACACGGCCGAGTTCCTCGATGGGCTGGACCGTCTGATGGACAAGGTGGCCGCTCTGCCCGATCCGCGAAGAATCGTCGTCATCTCGCCCGGCTTTTTGACCGCTGCCTCGGCGGAGCGCGTGGACGCCATCGTCCAGCGCGCCGTGCGCCTCAACATCACCCTTAGCACGATTGACGTGAGCCCCCAGCTCAGCCAGCCTTCTTTTAGCACCGTCGGCCTCTCGCGCGCTCAGGCGCATCCTGTGGAGCTGGCTGCCGCGCGGTATCAAATGCAGGTTGACCGCGCCGCCATGGCGGCGAATGTTCTGATGGAGTTGGCCGCCGGGACAGCCGGGACCTTCGTGCCCAACACTTACGATCCTGAGTACGCTTTTCCGATGGCCGTCCCGTTGCCGCGCTCTCATTACATCCTCACGTTTTACATTCCGCCTTATCTCGCCCACGGCAGCTTTCATCGCCTGCAGGTCGAATTGCTCAGGCATCCAGGCTTATCCGTGCAAGCGGAGGATAGCTACTTCACTCCGGGCCAGCCCAGGAGGGTTCGCTCTGCCCTCCGACGCCGGCACGCGCCGACCCCGCGCAGGGTGCTCCGCCCTCCACCGCGGCCGGCGGCTTGATGGCGACTATGCCCGATCCGGCCCCAGCCCATGATCCGCTTGGTACTCTGCTTTCAAAGCGATCCGTGGGCAGTGCCCTGGCCATAGATTAGGACGCCGTGCGCGCGCGAATGTGGTAGAATCGCGCCATGCTGGAGACCCTACTGTTCGTCGCCGTCTTGGTGGCGGTTTTTGTGCTGCTGACACGCATTCCGGGCATCTCGCGCTTTACCTGAGCTCCCAAGCCGAACGCCCCGTCGGGGCAAGACGAAAGCCGCGACCTCAAGCCTAAGAGCTGAGCCACGGTTCAACCCGCGAAACCCGAGCGCCATCTATGGCGCGGACCCATAGCCTAGATCTGCACTGCGCCCGTAGCGCCCTGATCCATAAGCTGGCTGAAATGCCAACGCGACGTTTCACGCAAAGAGCGCATGCGCCTTGCGAGAGAGGGGACGCAGGGTCAATTTGACGGCGCGCTGAGTTGACTTTCTTTGAATCAATCTGCCACCCTTCGGTGTCTCTACGCTTGGGAAGCACGGCGAGTGGAATCGAGCTGAGGCCCAGTTGCGGAGGGTCATTCTCTGTGATAGTGTCCGGTACATTCCCGGGTGCAAGCCTGCGCTGGACAGGGCATGCCACGACCGATCTCGAACGGTTGTCTCGTCGCGCAAAAGGGCGGCCGCCATGCGCCGCCAGGGGGATTGCCATGCGCTTCTTTGTCCGCGAGCCACGACCCTCGCTGCGCGCAGCCAACCTAACCGACGGCCCCGCTGAATCCCTTCTGCCGGGGAAACGCATAATTATTCTGGCCTTATGCCTCGTCGGGCTGGGGGCTCGGACGGCGGGGGCGCAGCAGCCGCGTCTGACATCATTCACCCTCCGGGTGTGCGTCTAGAATTTGTCCCAAAATCTCTATAACACACATCCCGTGAGGGTGAGCGACCTTTCCGCTGCTCCCTCCTCCCGTCAATCTCGATTCTTGATTTTTTACGGGAAGGTCGCTCCGTCGGTCTGCCGCCCCTATACTATAGGGCTCACCTGCCGTGGGGCGCATGCACCTTGTTCGGCTAGGCGGTGCTAACTTTGGCGGAAGAAACGCGTGCGCAAGAGGGCTTGCGCGTCTTGAGAGTCCACGGCCTGAACGGAATGGGAGCCGGAGAAGTCATACTGTCGGCCGGTGACCGGACCCCGCACCCGGATCGGTGAGTTCTCCAAATAGTGGAGGCTCACGGAGAAGCTTGGCGGCTGGGCCGGTGCAACGGTTTGTTGGGGTGCAAGGGGAATGTTAAGCACGTTTTGCCGGACCGGTGGCGTTGTCGTCGGCATTCTCGCCGGAGCCGGAGCGCTCCGCAGCGCCGACCGTTTCTGACCGCAGCACATTATTGGCCTCTCCTTCCAACGTTTGCGAAATGGGTTGAATGACTACAGGTTCGTGGCCCAAGCGCTCCAGCAAGCAAGCCGCGCCTGAGAGCGCCAGCCAGGTGAACAGCCAATCGAGAGGCTTCCGCAATACGAAGAGCGCCGCCGGGGCCGCGATCCAAAGGCTGAGGCAATTGAAGCAATCCATCAGCTTGCCGGTTAGTCCATGGCCCAGACGAGCGCGAAATCGAACGATCAGGTCCGCCGGGCCGTCCTCGCTCGCTAGCAGGTGCGTCACCCGCCAGGTTGCGAGGACGGCCAGGACAAATTTCGTCCAAAACGCCGCTCCGGTCATCACGGCCTCACGGGCATTGAGGAATCTGAACATTGGAGCCGAGGTCGTTGCAGATCTCGACAGGCCACGGCGCCGATGTCAGCCAATGGAGGCCTGGACCGCTGCTTCCCGGAACGGTAGGCGACGGATCAATACTATTACTCCACGTTTTGTCCTGCGCGAACAGCACGAAGGCATACGTGCAGCACTCGCCACGATTCAGAGGGAATCCGGCTGGGGGCACGAACGGTTTCTTCAGGCTTGGGTCCGCCGAACAGACAGCGTCGAAGATGCGCAGGTCGAGCTTCGTCAGGAGTCCGGGGGATTTGGCCCCGAACGCGGGAGGCGGACAGCCAAAGGACACCTCGCACCGGGTTCCTGGCTCACCAACATACTGAGTGCCCTTCAATGGGTCGGGGCCGAAGGTCGCAGGGCAGAGCGTCGGCGTTATCGGAATGATGTAGGTTGGTCCGCCCTGCCGTGTAACCGACAGGTTGTAGTAGTCGAAGTTGTTGCTGGGATAGCTGCTGTTCAGGGGCTCGATCCACTCGTCGAAAGCGATGCCAAGCAGGTTCATCGGCCAGCAGGCGTTGCACGGCGCGCCAGGGGGCACGTACTTGCTGAGGCAAACGTCCTGGCAGGGCCCCACGCCTTCCAGTCCGTCAAACTCGACGTGTATCGGTTTGTTGTCGAACCAGACCTGCTGCGTATCGTAGTAGTCGTTGCCCGCGGTGTCGCTTACATGGAGCAGTAGCGTATACTTGCCACTCCGGCAGGCGTGATTGCTATCGGGACAAACGAGCAGAAGACTCCCGCTATCGAAGCATAGCTTCGGGAGGCAGTACTGCGTATCGAACGGAGGGACGCTGGTTGGGACCCATGCTCCCCTAATGAGGTTAGTTTCGAAGAGCTGGTTCCACGGTGCTCTCTTCTTGGCTTCCACGGTAGGGTCGGGGTCGGGATAGCAGATTGGCGTTGGCAGCATGCGGATGGTGTAAAGGGGGAGCGAGGCTAGGAACCCAGGCTCCGCCGTGCCAGGCTGCCATCCCACCGCGGCGCGCAGGTCTATACAGTTGATCTGACGATTCGGACAATCACCTACCCAGGCCGTCCCCACCACACTGATGCAACCCCCCACGGGGACTACGATCCCACCCGGATTAGTGTTCACGATCGGCGCCTGAGGCGGAGCGGGCAGGTCGAACCATCCGGGAGGCGTCTGCACGGGCGCGCCGGGCAGCTCAGCCACACGGTCGATCCAAACCATCACTTTGAAGAGGACGAACACAATGCAGCAACAGGTGTGAGGCGTGTTCGGGACGGTCGAATAAACGCACACGCGGATTTCATAGGAATCGGAGGTGAGCGCCGTGGTGTCGAGCCATCCCAGGGTTCCGCCCACTACCGGGATAGTGCCGGCCGCGCCGCCACCCGGATAACTGATCCCCAGCGATGAATAACCCGTGTTGTCGTCGCTGCAAGTTTCGCCCGAGGTCGCCAGGCCCGCCTGACGCCACTCCAACGTGTAGTGGTCAAAGAAGGCACCGGCTGCAGTCCCATCAATCTCGACGGCGACGGCGTCCGGCACCAATCCCTGCTGCTCCTGCGTGCAACCCGTCGGCGCGCTTAGCTGGCAGTGCAGGGGCTGGAAGCAGTCCGCAAGACAGCGGAAGAAATACACCAGGCACCAGAGCGCATCGACCAAACTGCGCGCGCGCGCCAGGCAGCAGCCGAAGCAGATGGCGCACAGACACAAACAACGGCAGAACCAAAAGGAGGGTTCTCGGCTGTGGGCAGCAAAGGCTTGCTTGCCGAGCAACGCCTGCGCGGCATCCCCGGTGAGAAAGCGCTCGAAGATCGCGCATACGTCCTCTTGACCTTCAGAGCAGTTAATCTCTCCGCTCAGCACTTCATCGGGTATTCCGGTGGGAAACTCGACGCTTGCCAACTGGTCTGTCAGGTAGGGTTTGTACGCCACGGCGAGCGCCGAAACCAGGGTGCGGAAATCCTGGAACTGCTCTGCCGTGGGAGGATTCGCCACCGGCGTCCCCAGCGATTCCCGGACGCAGAGCCAATACTGGTAAACGTAATAGGCCCACGCCCGGAACGTTCGCGCACCACGGCAGACCAGCCAACCGAAGATGAAGCAACAGCGAAGGTGTGCCAGACACCATCGCCAGTTTTCGACGGGGCCGAGCTGGGCCCGGCCTTGCTGCGGGATCATGCGGAGAAGCATTTCTTCGGTGAAGAATTTTCCAAAGATACGGTTGGCCTCCGCAATTTCATCGGCGCAGTTGGGAGGCCGGCTTTCCGCCTGTTTCTTCAACTCCTCGGGGTTCTTCGCCGAGTTGAGCTGCTGTTCTAGGATGGGTTGATAGGCTGCGAGAAGTGCCTTGAGAACAAACTGAAAGTCTTCGTTGTGAATCTCGGCGTTGAGAGGCGGTGCAGCCGCCTCCGGCGATGGCTTCTTTTTCTCCTGGTCTGTCATTGGAGTCACCTTATTTGCTGATTTAGCTCAGCGCTTGCCCTTGAGACTACCTCTTCAGATGACAAGCACCCTATCACTTCGGGCGAAAGCTGTCAAGTGCCCGTAAACAGGTTGTCAAAGCTCTTTAGAAATGTCCCCTTTCTTACCTCGTTAGAAGTGTCCCCTTTTTTTGTTTTTGGTTTTCGTTTTTCTTTTTGCTCTTGTTCATG
>JAKAWO010000122.1 GCA_021827255.1 Acidobacteriota bacterium
TTTCTCGTATCCGCAGTGCCGCCCGGGTTGAAAACCCGCCTTGATCCCTCGGCTGTGCCCGCATTCGGCACCGCCAACATACTTAGCGAAGGATCGTGGGGTTGTTTTGCCGATTGACTTTCCTATCGCCGGGCCGTATATCTAACGTTCTATCTGGAAGCGATGGCGGGAGCGCTGCGGCGCGCTACCGGCGGATTTCCATGTCAGAAAGCATTGACATCCTTCCAGGGGAGCCAACCGTGAAAATCCAGGTCGAGATCAACGGTGTGAAGCGCGAAGATGACGTTGAGCCGCGCCTGTTGCTAGTTCATTATATTCGGGATGTCGCCGCGCTCACGGGAACTCACATTGGCTGCGAGACTTCCATCTGCGGCGCGTGCACGGTCCTGATGAACGGCGAGGCGGTCAAAAGCTGCACATTGCTCGCGGCGCAGGCCGACGGAGCGCAGATTACGACCATTGAAGGATTGGCGGGTTCAGATGGCAAGCTCCATCCCTTGCAACAGGGCTTTTGGGAGGAGCACGGCTTGCAATGCGGCTTTTGCACGCCGGGCATGATTTTAGCCGCGCATCAGTTGCTGAGCCGCAATCCGCGCCCGTCCCGAACGGACATTCGCAAGGCGCTCGAGGGAAATCTCTGCCGCTGCACGGGCTACCAGCACATTGTGAAATCGGTCGAGTGGGCCGCGGAGAGGGGCGTGGGCAACGGCAAGTGAAAGGAACAGCAGCGGATGCGCAACCCGCGACAGGTCACAAGCGGACTGCTCTCGGCGTGTCACTGCGTACTTTTCACTCACCACCGGCCTTGAGTAAGGGGTGAATTATGTCACCTAAACTTCTTGGCGAGAGGATCAAGCGAAAAGAAGATCCGCGGCTGATCCAAGGGCGCTCGCACTATGTGGATGACATCCAATTGTGCGAGATGGTCTATTTATCCTTCGTGCGCAGCCCTTACGCGCACGCGAAGATCAAATCCATCCAGGCGGAGGCGGCCCGGAAGATGCCGGGCGTGCTGGCGATTTACGCCGGCAAAGGCTTGGAGGGCCGTTTGGGGCTGATCCCTTGCGCCGCCGGCCTGGAAGGCTTAAAAGTTCCTGACCATCCGTGCCTTGCTCTCGGCCGCGTCCGATACGTCGGTGAGCCGGTGGCGGTGGTCGTTGCGAATGGTCGCTATCAGGCCGCCGACGCCGCCGCCAAAGTGGAAGTGGACTATGATCCTCTGCCCGCCGTGACCGATATGGACAAAGCTGTCGCCGGCTCACCGCTCGTTCACGAGCAATTTGGAGACAACATCGCCTTCGTCGCCAAGCTGGAGGGCGGGGATTGGAAGGCGGTCGAAGCGGAGCCGAGCGTCAAGGTCATCAAGCAGCGGCTCATCAACCAGCGCCTCGCTCCCCTGTCCATGGAGACACGCGGCGTAGTGGCGAGTTACTCGCCGGGAGAAGACACGCTGACCGTTTGGTCCTCGACGCAAATCCCCCATCTTCTTAAAACGCAACTGGCGGTGATGACCGGCGTGGACGAGGCGCGCGTCCGTGTCATTGCTCCCGAGGTCGGCGGGGCGTTTGGCAGCAAGCTGAACGTTTACGCCGAGGAAGGCGTGGCCTGCTTCGTCTCCCGCCAGTTGGGCAAGCCGGTGAAGTGGATTGAAACCCGCCGCGAGAATCTGCTGGCCACCATCCACGGCCGCGACCAAATTGACGACCTGGAGATTTACTTCCAACCGGATGGCAAAGTCGTCGGGCTCAAGTGCCACATCCTGGCCGACCTCGGCGCTTACCATCAGCTCCTGACGCCGGCCATTCCGACGCTCACCGCGCTGATGATTCTCGGCTGCTACAACATCCCGGCCGTCTGGGTGGAAACCACGGGTGTGTTCACTAACAAGATGTCCACGGATGCCTACCGCGGCGCTGGACGGCCCGAGGCCACCTACGTCATCGAGCGGGTCATGGATATGGTCGCGCGCGAATTGAATCTCGACCCTGTGGATGTGCGGCTGAAGAATTTCCCTCCGCCCGGGAAAGACGTTGTCCTGGCAACCGGCGTGAGCTACGACACGGCGAATTACCAGAAGACGCTCAAGAAAGTTTTGACCCTTTCCGGTTACAAAAAGCTGCGCGGGGAGCAGGCGCGCCTGCGAAAAAAGGGGAAGTATCTGGGCATCGGACTTTCGACCTACGTTGAAATCTGCGCCATGGGACCTTCCAGCCGCATGCCGGCCGGAGGCTGGGAAAGCGGCACGGTGCGCGTCGAGCCCACCGGAAAAGTCACGGTGCTCAGCGGAACCTCGCCGCACGGTCAGGGTGAAGAGACCAGCTTCGCGCAAATTGTCGCTGAGGAACTCGGCGTGCCTTACGACGACGTGACCGTGTATCACGGCGACACGAATCAAGTCCCGATGGGCATCGGCACATTTGGCAGCCGCACGACGGCCGTGGGCGGGACGGCCATTTATCACGCGGCCCGGCGCATCAAGAAGAAGATGGCTCGCCTGGCGTCTCACAAGCTGGGCGCGAAGCCCGGCGAGATCGTTTTTCGCGACGGCAAGGTTGAGAGCCAGGACGGCTCAAAATCCATGAAGTTCGGTGACGTGGTGGGCGAGGCTTATTTTGCCAAACAACTTCCGCCCGGCGTTGAGCCGGGGCTGGTGGAGAATTATGTCTTTGAACCGCCCAATTACACTTATCCCTTCGGCGCGCACGTTGCGGTGGTGGAGGTGGACAGCGAAACGGGCGAAGTGAGTCTGCGCAACTACTTTGCCGTGGACGATTGCGGCCGCATCCTCAATCCGATGCTGGTGGACGGCCAGATTCATGGCGGGCTCGCGCAGGGCATTGGCCAGGCGCTTTGGGAAGAACACGTGTATGACGAAAATGGCCAACTCCTGACCGGCACGCTCATGGATTGCGCGGCGCCCAGGGCGCATCAGTTCTGCTGGTTTGAAACTGCCAACACTGAGACCCGCACTCCCGTGAATCCGCTGGGCGTTAAGGGCGTGGGTGAGGCGGGCACGATCGGCTCGACGCCCGCCATGGTCAACGCGGTGTTGGACGCCCTCCAGCCCTTCGGCGTCCGCCATATGGATATGCCACTCAAGCCGGAAAAAATCTGGCGGATCGTGACGCGAGGAGCGAGCGAGACAGCGTGATCGAACGCGAACCCAGAAGCAAGAGGCGGGAAGATTCGCGAGAAGGCCGGCTATCACAGGTCACAAGTAGCGCCCGGCTTTAGCCCGGCATGCCGACCTGAAGATCGGCGCTACGTCTGTAAACCTATTTGAGACGCACCACACTAGGCTCCTGGCTCTTGTCTCCGGAGGTGGCTCGAAATGATTCCGGAATCTTTTGAATATCACGCCCCACAATCGCTCGCTGAAGCAGTGGGGCTGGCAGCGCAACTGGGAGAGGATGCCAAGCTCATGGCGGGCGGCCACAGCCTGCTTCCGATGATGAAGCTGCGGCTCGCCTCGCCCCGTCACCTGATTGATCTCCGCCGCTTGAGCGACCTGCGCTATATCCGCGAAGCGGATGGCGTGATCGAGATCGGCGCGCTGACCACTCACTTCCAGATCGAATCCTCAGAGCTGCTTCAAAAGAATTGCCCGCTACTGCCGGAAACCGCCCGGGAGATCGGCGACGTTCAAGTTCGCAACCTGGGCACGTTAGGCGGCAGCCTGGCGCACGCCGATCCGGCGGCGGACTGGCCGCCCGCCATCCTGGCGCTCGACGCTGAAATCAAAGCCGTGAGCCCCCAAGGTGAGCGATGGATTACGGGGCGCGACTTTTTTGTGGAGCTGATGACGACCGCCCTTCGGCCAGGCGAGATTCTGACAATGATTCGCGTGCCCATTCTTCCGCCGAGGGCCGGAGATGCTTATCTCAAGCTTCGTCAGCCCGCTTCCGGCTTTGCCGTGGTGGGCGCAGCGGTGCGCCTGGCGTTGAACGAAAGTGGGCACGTCGAAAGCGCGGCTATCGGAGTGACCGGCGTCGGGCCGAAGGCTTATCGAGCGACGGCAACCGAGCGCGAGCTGGCAGGAAAATCGTTGACCGGGCGGCGCCTGGCGGAGGCAGCGGCGCACGCCGCCGACGGCATGGAAGCGAACTCAGATCTGTTTGCCTCGGCCGAATACCGCCGGCATCTGGCTGCGGTCTATGTCCGCCGCGCGCTCCAGTGCGCGCTCGAGCGGGCCGGCGCATAGACGCTGCTCCCGAGAAAATTCGCCATGAGAATCGAAGGATCGCGCCAACTCGCGGCCCCGCGCGAGACCGTTTTCCAGCGGCTGATGGATCCGCAATCGCTCGCCGACGCCTTGCCGGGATGCGAAAAATTGGAGTTGCAGCCGGACGGCAGCTATCACACGACGCTCAAAGTCGGCATCGGCTCGATCAAGGGGATTTATCAGGGGCGCATCGAGATCGTTGACCCGGTGCCTCCGGAAAGCTTCCGCATGAAGGTGGAAGGCAAGGGCGCGGGCGGCTTCCTCAAGGGTGAAGGGAGGGTTTCTCTTGCCGCACAGAACGCCGAAACCTTGATCAGCTATTCGGGCGAAGCGCAGATTGGCGGCATGATGGCCTCGGTCGGCCAGCGCATGATGCGGGTTGCCGCTCAGCAGATCGCCCATCAGTTCTTTGAAGCTTTCGCTCGCCACTTGGCTTTGACGCTGCCGTCAACCTCCCTGCCAGAGCCAGACGATTCGCGCCGCCGAAACAGTTCTTAAAGAATACCCGGCGCGGTTGACCCTCTTGAGCTGGAATGGCATCATAGCATTGGGTCGGATGTGCCCGACTCTGAGGAGGCGTCATGCAGGCAAGGTGGCGGAAAATCTCCCTGACGGTGGCGATAGCGGCAGTGATGGCGGCCGCCTTGTGGGCTATCGCTTCGCTCCCTCGGGCCAGAGCGCAAAACGGCCAGCAGCCTTCGGGTCCCGGGTCGCAATCGGGCGAGACGGTTTATGCTCCCAAAAAGATCTCTCCTTCCACGCCCGTGCCCACGCCGGGCAACGTGAATCAGCCCATCCAGGAAACCCGGCCGCAGAAGATCAACCCGAAAAAAGTTTATACGCTCTCCACCAGCACCAATCTGGTGAACGTCAACGTGCTGGTTACCGACAACAACGGCGACCCGATTCCAGGCCTCCAGCAGAGCAACTTCCGCGTTTATGACGATGGGGTTCAGCAAAGCATCGCCAACTTTTCTACCGCCGCGGCGCCGATGACGGTCACCCTCTTGGTTGAATTCAGCAACAAGTGGTGGGGGTATCTTTATCTGGCCCTCGAAGACGCCTACCAGTTCCTCAATTTTATGCGCCCACAGGACTGGGTCGCCGTGGTTTCCTTTGGCATGAAGCCTCACATCATTCAGGACTTCACTCATGACCGCTACGCGGTGAAATCGGCGCTCGACAGCCTGCGCATTCCAGGTTTTAGCGAGACCAACCTTTACGACGCTCTCAACTTCACGCTCGGCCGGATGCAAAATATCCAGGGCCGCAAGGGAATCATCGTCATTTGCACCGGCTTTGATACCTTCAGCAAGCTTACCTATGGCGAGATACTCAAGATCATCCGGGCGTCGAACACTCCCATCTATCCCGTCAGCATCCTCTCCTGGGTGACGGTGCGGTATGGCAGCGGCATAGACTCGCTCCAGGCGCGGAACGCCCTGACGACCTTTGCCAAGTATTCGGGCGGAGAGGCGTATTTCCCGCGCTTTTCCGGCCAGTTGCCGGGCATCTATCAGCAGATTGCCGGACAGCTCCGGCAGGAGTACAGCCTGGGCTTTATTCCCACCAATCCGGCGCGCAACGGCAAATACCACAAGCTCAAGGTGGAACTCGTAGCCCCCGACGGAAGCCCCCTGAAGATTGTCAATCAGAAAGGGAAAGTGGTGAAATACCGAATCGTGTCGCGGCAAGGCTATTACGCGCAGAAGTCGTAAGAACCTCGCCTCGATCAGCGGCCAACATTCCATTGTGGGCGGCAGGCGAATGTTTCTCGGCGCAGGCAAAAGCCTTCAATGCCTGAAGTGGCGGCGGCCGGTGAAGAGCATCGCCATGCCAGCGCGGTCAGCGGCGCGAATCACCTCCTGATCGCGCACCGAGCCGCCCGGCTGAACGACGGCCGTCACTCCCGCCTCAGCGGCGGCTTCCAATCCATCCGGAAACGGAAAAAAGGCGTCGGAGGCGGCCACGGTTCCTTGAAGCGAGTGGCCGAGCTCGCGGGCCTTGGTGACGGCCAACCGGACGGCATCCACGCGGCTCATTTGGCCGGCCCCGACACCCACCAGGACGCTCGCGCGGGCCAGCACAATCGCGTTCGACTTCACATGCTTCACCACCCTCCAAGCGAAGGCGAGGGCGCGAAGCTCGTCGTCGCTGGGGGGCCTCACGGTAACGCGCTTCCACTCTCCCGGGTTCACGCCGAGCCTATCCGGAGTCTGAACGAGCAAGCCGCCGCCAATCGCCTTCAATTGCCAGCCGCAGTCGTCACTGAGCGTCGTGGACATGTCTATGAGCCGCAGGTTCTTTTTGGCGGAGAGACGCTCAAGGCTTTGCGCAGTGAAGCCCGGGGCGATCGCAGCCTCGACGAATAGCTTCGACAAAGCCTCTGCCGTCGGGCCATCGAGCGGCCGGTTAAAGGCAATGACGGAGCCAAAGGCCGAGACGGGATCCACGCTGAGGGCGTCCAGGTAGCTTTGGGCGAGGGCCGAGGCAACGGCGGCGCCGCAGGGATTCGTGTGCTTGATGATAGCCGTGGCAGGCTCGTCGAACTCCTCAACCAGCCTCCAGGCGGCTTCGAGATCCACCAGATTGTTGAAGGACAGCTCCTTGCCTTGAAGCTGGCGCGCGAAAGCCAAGCCCTGTCCCCGCGCCGCTGGGTCTTGATACAGCGCCGCGCGCTGGTGCGGATTTTCGCCGTACCGCAGGTCCATCGCCTTCTCATAGTTGAGGCTCAAGTGTTGAGGCCATTCCACGCCCGCTCGCTGTTCGAGAGCGCGAGAAATCACGCTGTCATAGGCCGCCGTCGCCGCAAATGCCTTGCGCGCCAGCCGCCAGCGCGTCTCCTGCGAGATCGAACCGCCGCTTTGCCGCGCTTCTTCGAGCAAGGGAGCGTAATCGGCGGGATTTACGACGACCGTGACGTCCTCAAAATTCTTGGCCGCCGAGCGAATCATCGCCGGCCCGCCGATGTCAATGTTCTCGATCAGCTCGTCGAAGCGGGCGTCCGGCCGGGCGGCGACTTGCTCAAACGGATACAGATTGACGGCGACGAGGTCAATCGGCTCAATGCCGTGGGCCTGGAGCGCCGCTTGGTGCTCCGGTTTCGCCCGAATCGCCAAGACCCCGCCGTGGATCCGCGGGTGAAGGGTTTTGACGCGGCCGTCCAGCATTTCGGGAAAGCCGGTGAGATCGGCAACGTCGCGCACCGGGACGCCTTTCTCCCGCAGCAGGCGAGCCGTTCCCCCGGTCGAAATAATCTCGACGCCCAGCGCCGCCAGGCCCAAGGCGAATTCAGCCGCGCCCGTCTTGTCGCTGACGCTGATTAAGGCGCGGGTGATCTTCTTCATGCGCATTCCTCAAGCCGGTTGATGCCACCGCGGGTCGGCGGGGGTTCAGGGGTTTCGAGTTCCTGATCGGGAGCGCCCCGGGAAAGTGGCTCGTAAAACCTACAGGGTGGCAAAGCCCGGACAACGAAGCACGAGCGCCTTTATTCTGCTTTAACCGCCGTGAACTTCACCCGGCCATCTTCAACCGCCACCGTGAACTGCACCCTTTCACAACCCAGCGTCTGTTTGAGCTGAGCGGTTTTTTCTCGCACAAACCTCTGGAACGCGGCCGGGTCAATACCCTCCGTGCTTTCGCCGACGCGCCGCTTGGCCGCCACCAGCGCGCTCAGGAGCTGTTCCACTTTTTCCGATTCGCGCTCCGGGTCCGTGCAGACGACGCGGGCCGGCGCCTCTACCCTTGACTCTTCATGGACGCGGCGCCGGGACACAGGATCGCGTCCTTCTTCTTTATCCCGCACCTTTTTCCGCCAGAGTTCGTTGTGCACGGCATATCTCTGAACAAGCTGATTGAAGCGGAAACGCTGGGCGAAGTTGAGCTTGCCGGCATCGCTCGAAAGCTTCTTGATGGCCTGCTCCACGCGATAGAGAGTGTCCTGGGGCGCCCGCGGCGTTCCGCCGTTGAAGTAGGATTCGTATTCCACCCTCAGACGGCGGAAGTTATCTTCAAGTTTGGTCAACTCTTCATCAACCGTCACGGGAAGACCTCGCAGGGGGGGCAGAGCACGAATTATAACTCGCCTCGCTGCGCCCCCGTCAAACAATAAACCCGGATCGGGCTTAACCCAGCCTATCAGGACTCAGGGTGGGAGCTACTCATACCCTGCAAACTCGTCCGAGCGGATGTCCTCCTCACGAACCCCGCCCGCCTTGAGCATCTGCTGCATTGCGGCAACCAGCGCGGGAGGGCCGGCAATGTAGTATTCCGGACCCTCTAATCTTTTGAGCCATCGCTTGACCTCGCCTTCATTGAGGCGGCCCGTGAGGCCGCTCCAGACTCGGTCCGATTTCTCCGCTGAAGGCGGTATCTCGCATTCGGGTCGCCACCATGAGGTCGTCTTCATGGGGAGCGCTGTTGTGCCTCGATGATAATGTCCCCTAATAGGATCTCCG
>JAKAWO010000123.1 GCA_021827255.1 Acidobacteriota bacterium
GATCAAGCGACGATACGTCTGAGGATGCAATCGCAGCAGGCGAGGAAGCATGGCTACTCCTCCGGTGAGAAGTATGCCATACGGGAGCCTCCTATGTCACTTTAATTATGCGCGGACGTATAGCCCTCCTGGCCCGTCGTGTCAAGCGCAAGTCGCGCTGGCCCCTTCGGGGTGGTGGTGCGGCTCGTTTTGGCCGTTCTGCTGAGCTGCTGTGCGGGTTTGCCTGCCCCAGTCTGCCTCGCCGCTGACGCTTCCCCGCTGGAGGGCTTCCGAGCGCTCGTTGCTTTCTGTCCTGGTTCGCTAACCGGCCGGCCAAGCACACCGGCACATCATCGCCATTACTTCCCATCTGGGAGTTGAGAACGCGGAATTCCCATTCCCAAAGAACGATGCCACCGCAGCTATAGAGAAAGGTCTCGCGGGGCCGTAGTTGAAAATCCCGCGGCATTTTCCGCTGCGCCTTGGTCCTGCGCAGAAAACTGGTGAATTCTTGGCCGTGAATGTGGAAGCTGAAACCGAGACCATTCCAGCCGAGAAGGGTGCGGAAGATCTCGTCGAACTCCGAGAGATCCAACTAATCCGGAACGGCCAGGACCCGGATCACCATGGGGCTCACCTTGCGCAATACTGCTTATAGAATCAGTGGCTTGAAGGGTATTTGTGTTTTCATCCCTCCAGGCTACGATTTGGAGTCCAATTAAGCTAGACCACCGGGTTCCTGCTGCTCTCCCGGCAGGCTCCTTACTTCCAGGATGGCGCGCCGGCTTCTTCTGCAGCCTTTGCGCCCAACTGTTGGAAGACGCCTTTCCTCGACCAGCGTTTCCAGAAAATAGCGAAGGTTACAATCGTCGTGACCAGCCAGATGACGCTCGAGATCCAGTGTCGGCCGAAAAGGTCAGCAGTCGTTGCTACCGCGCCGGTGCAAAAAGCAACGCCGAGCGCGCATTCATAAACGTCGCTGAGCGTCTCGCGGCGCATTCGGTGGCGTTCTTCAGGAGAGACGGATTGGGCGATTTCACCCCAAAGTCCGGGCGGCCGGCAGCGCCGGTAGAACTCGATGAGCGTCTCGCGTTTTTCCGGCGCTGTAAGCAGCGTGACGGTCACAATGACGAGCCATCCTGAGCCGAAGAGCAGCAGGAAGCCTTGCCAGAACGGCTTGTGCGCGAAATCGAGCACGAACCAGATGTAATAGCTGAGCGGCAAGCCACCGGCCAGCGCCGCGATCTCGCCCCAGATATTGAGCCGCCACCAGAAAAACCGCAGCCAGGCGAGTGGCAGAATGAAAGCGATCATCACGTTGTTGATAAACAGGAACCACGCCATCATGCCCTTGACCAGAAACTGCGCCATCACCAGCGCGATCACCAGCAGGCCGAACGTGGCCACGCGGCCCGCCCAAACATAGTGGCGGTCGCTCGCGCCGGGCTTGATTTGCCGCTTGTAAAGGTCGTTGATTAAATACGAAGCGCCCCAATTCATTTCCGTGCTGACCGCTGATTGATAGGCCGCGAACTCACCCGCCACCAGCAGCCCCTTCAAACCCGGCGGGCCAAAAATCTTGACCAGCTCGCCCCAGACGCGCTCGCCGGCGATGCTGTGATGAGGGAAGGCAGCTACGGCAATGATGCCGAGGAAGAAAAAGGGAATGACCCGAACCACGAGAGAGAGAAAAGCATTGAACAACTGCCCGACTTGCGCGTGAAATTCATTTTTAGCGCTCATGAATTTCTGCGCCGTAAAACCTTCGCCGCCCGCCGGCGAGGCGGCGAAGAAAAGGCCTTGCAGCACCAGAGCGAAAATCGTAAGCCCGGTGAAATCCCCGCCCGGCGGCGTCGCGTGGAAGAACGACGCGCCCGCCGATCGCTCGACGGCATGATAAATGTGCCCCAGCCCGCCCAGCCGGTGGATGACGACGGGGATGAAAATCACGTTAGCGAGTACAAAGAGAGCGAATTGGAAGACTTCCGAATAGACGGCGCCCAAAAGCCCGCCGAGCAGCGTATAGACCAAGGTGAGCGTGGCCGCGAACACGATGATGGTGGACTTGTTCCAGCCCAGCACCGGCCCCACCGACTTGGTCAACCAGCCGGTGACGTAAGCCATCAGAACCACCGCCCAGCCAAAGCTGAGATAAATGGCGGCCACGGAGCGGAAGATGCTGGCGGCTCGGCCGCCGTAACGCACCTCGACGAATTCCGCCGTCGAAACGATCTTCAGTCGGCGCCAGAATTTCGACCAGATCACCGCCACCAGCGGCATCCAGATCATCCACGGAATCCACCACCACCAGTTGCCGAGCAAACCGCCGTTGTAAATCAGCATGGTGAAGGCGGAGGCGGAGCCGGCGGAGGTGAACGTCGCGACGGTGGAAAATCCAATCGCCCACCAGGGCAGTGAACGGCTGCCGACGAAGTAGCTCTCAATGTTCTTGCCGGCGCGGCGCGTGAAGTAAGCGCCAATCCCCAGCGCGAGCAGCGCATAGACCGCTATCACCGCCCAATCGAGAGGGGTCATGCTTGGCTCCTCGGGCCGTGGCCGCGAACATGACTGCACGCGCTAAAAGCCCCGCCCACGCCTGTCCGGGCGACGAGAACAAGAAGCGCTAGCACGGCGAGACAAAGGGCGACTTGAATCTCGCCCGGCATCATCATTTTTCCTCCTGCGTGGCGCTTGCCGCGAACGGTGGTTTGACGGCGCGCCCCTGCTGGATGAGCTTGTCGAGCGCCAGCAACGCCAGCATCAGGTGGCGAGGATGGTGATAATTTTCAACGCGCGTATCGTGCGGCTTGTAGGTCACTTTCCGATCGGCGTAACTGATCCAAAGGTGATATCCATGCGGCTGAAGCGGGAACTTGGCGCGAACGTATCGGTACATTTTCCCGTACATTTCCCGCGCCCAAGCGTCGTCCGCCTGCTCGATGAGCAAGAGCGTTCCATTCAGGACTTCTTCCTGCTCCCAGCAGGCCTTGTCGAGCGCCCAAAGATTCAAGTCCACGTTGTTCAAACTGCGGAAGACGCCGCCGTAAACGCCGTCCCAGGCGACTTCGGCATGCCGGCGAAAACGCTGCGCGGCGGTGCGGAAAATTTGCGGGTCGCGGCGGCGGACCGCTTCCGCAACAACCATCCAGAGCGTCTCGATGGAATGGCCGGTATAAACAAACTCGGCCAACTCGTTCGTGGGGCGCGAATAATCGTGATTGAGCAGCTCGTTATTGAGCGCGAAGGCGGGGTTGAAATGCCGGTCGAGCACGGCGTGAAGGCATTCTTCGATGATCGGTTCGAGCTGAGGTTCAGGGCCGGCTTCGAGCATCTCGCTGATGGTGTGAATCATAACCATGGAAACGCCTTGCACGCGCGCGCCCGCAAAGGGAAGCGGCCTAGGGCCGGCGTACTCGGCGACGATACTGGGGTCGTAATCGTGGCGGTTGTAAATCCGCCAGCACTTCAGGAGAATCTCACGCGCCAAGTCGCGGTAACGGCTTTCCCCGCTCGCCCGCGCGAATTCGGCTAGCCCCTCGGCCACAAACACATCGCCGTAAATGTTCTGGGGCGGCGGGCCGAACGGCCGGCCCTCGCGCGTGAAGCTGGTCGGCCACAGCGCGTTCGGGTCTTTGGGCTTCGCCTTGAGGATGAATTCGAGTGATCCGCGCGCGGCATCGAGATATTTCTTGTCGTGCCCGAAATTCCCGTACAGGAACGAATACACCCAGATGCCGCGCCCTTCAAACCAGGTGTTCTTGGTGCCGCTCAGGTTGCGGCCGTCGCGGTCTGTGTTGCACATGAAGCCGCCGTATTGGTGGTCAATCACATGCGCATCCATGAAGGGCAGAAAATCCTCGAACAAATCGTAATGATATTGTCGGCGTAAATCTTCCAGGGACCTTCCGGCGAGCGTCCAGCCCTTTTCGCCGGCGGGCGAAGATTCGCTCCGTTCCCGCCGCGCGGCTTGGCGCGACATCAGTAACGGAGAGAGCATTGAGGTGCTGATGAATTGCCGTCTCTTCATGTCGCCTCCTTGATGGTTAACGAGTCATCCATGCCTGCCGTCGTCAGCGTCCTCACGCCGTCGCTTCTTGCCGGCCTTTACGTTGCCAAGGGCGGGCCGCTGAGGATCGTAGTGATCGTCGCCCGCGGCCTGACCCCCTCGGGCCCGCGGCAGCTGAAAACAAGCCGGCTTTCGCCCGGCGCGAGCCAGGGCGCTTGCCCTTCGGGCGTGACGTTCTGTAAAAACGCGCCGTTCGGATCGAAGACGCAGCACTCGTCGGGCGGATGAAATTCCAGGTAATCGCCGGATTCGAGCGTGACCGGGAATGCCAGCTTCCCGCCTGTGCTCTCGATTTGCGGGTGTTCGAGCTTTACTTCGCGGACTGGCAGCGCCCGCAGCGGGCTGAGGTGGCAGGTGACGCTCTCGCCCGGCGGCAGGTTGTTATAGTAGATGTTCAGCTCGGCAATCCGAGATTCGTCCACCGCCTCACGGTAAACCGCGAGGGGGTTGTCGTAGGGCCACAGATAATCACTCCAGCGAGCCGCTTCGGGTTCGACCAGTTCAAAGTATCGCCAGCCCGTGAAATCTATGATGACATAATGCTCGCCGACAGCCGCCGATTCACCTCGCGGGTCGAGGAGTTGAAAGTTCAGCACCTCGCTTTTGCCGTCGCCATAGATCCAGACGCCGAGGGCCGGCCGGGCGGAGATATCAAGCGGCGGAAGGAAGCGCTTGCCCAATTTTGCCCAGGCGCCGCGGCGGCTGGAGCCAGTATTCGTGGCGCGCAGAATCCCGCTCTCGTGCTCGGTTCTTAATTCCTGTCCCGATCCCTCCAGCGTCATCGTCACGCCGTTTTGGAAACTCTGCAAGGAAAGGTCCGCAGGCCGGCGAAAATCCTCCAGGACGATGTTTTGGGGCGCGTCGTAGGGTCCGACTGCCATGAGCGCTTGAATTCGGAAACCCGGCTGCTGAGCGGCAAAGCGGTTTCGGACTTGGAACACATTGTTCACACCATCGAGTGCCGTCGCTTTGTGCTCGAGATATTCAACGGGAACGAATTGAACTCCGCCGCCGGGGCGGCGCTCGAGCGTGAACTCATCGCCCGGCACTCGCAAGCGCGCTTTGAGCGATTCGGGAATCGCCCCGGCGGTGCGCAGAGGCTCGTACTCTCCCATCAGCCTTAGCAGTTCGGACCATGGCGGATTCTCGTCCAGTGTTTTGGGAGTGATTTCCTCGAGAGAAACGGCGGCGTCGTTGGCGAGACTTTTGGTTGCGAGGTAGGCGACGACATCGGGCGTGGTGGCGCGCGCCAAGCGCGGCCGGTAACGGTTGAAGGCCCACCAGCCTAACTGCGCGGGAATCAGGTCGTTCAGCCTCCCGTTGGCCGCGGCGTGAAGGTCAATGAATCTTTTGGATGAGCGGACCGGATGATCCCATGCCCCCAGACGGGAGGTAATGTGCCAGTCATGGTGATACCACTCCGAGGCTTCAACCTGAAGGCGGCGCCGGACGCGCTGGAAGATGCTGAGGGCGAACCGGGGACCGTAATGCCATTTCCATTCGCTGCCGGCAAAGACATCCGCGCCATCGAGCCCGTCGAAATACATCATGTCGAAAGCGCAGAAATTCGCGATATGAGCGATTCGCTCGACCATTTCCTCCATCAACGGCGAATCCGGGTCTGGCACGTAGGTGGCAAAGACTTCCTTCAGATTCCGCAGGGCCGAACCTTTCGGATGGGGCGCGGCCTGGGTCCCATGGACTCCGCGCTGGCAGCCGGTAAGCCCGAAAGCTGAAGCACTTTGCAGTCCGCTATAGGTCAGGATTTCGTCGCCCACCAGGATGTCGCGGCCACCACGAAACCAGTAGCCGGAGTAAATCGGCAATCCTCGCGGCGATTCCACGGTGGGAATGAAGGTGTCCTCGGCTGAAACTGCGGCGGCAAGGGTAAGCTTCCGGCCGGTGGCCAGATTCTTATTGGGAATCGGCGATACCCAGGGATCGCTCTTCTTAATGGTGAAAGAGAGCATGTGCCAGCCGGCTTGGAGCCCTGCGGCATGTATTTTTTTGACCACGCTTTGAACCCCATCGAGCCCGTGAGGATACTTCGCAGGATAGGGATCGTAATGCCCGTAGGGACCGATCTCGCTGATCAGAAGCTGCTTGAAGCCGCCCGTGCGGGCCATTTCGATCCACTCGTTCACATCCTGCTCGGAGGGATAGGCAAAAAGGTACGAGGTACGGTTTTCTTCCGTGTCGAGCGCCCACGCTCCACCCACCTCGGAATGGGCGAATCCTTCACGGAGAATCATTTCTTTGATCGCCGTTCTCACTTCCGCCGTCGGGCAGCCTACGATTCCGATCTTCGCGCCCGCCAGCCCGAACTTCGGATAACAGGCCGACCATAGACGCGCATTCCGCTCGGAGCGTCCGCCGGCGTTGGTTTGCAGGTTCAATGCGATGACGCAGGCGGCGAATTGGCCGTTCCAAGCCAGGTTGGCCATGGTTCCGATGTGGTCCGAGAGGTTCAATTGCAGATTGGATAGGGTGAGTTCTTCTATGGGGCTGCCTTCAACCGATTTCACCTCCAGCGTCAGGTAATGCCGCCGAGCCATGAGCGCACACACGACCTTGACCTCAGCCTGATCGAATTCCACCGCCAACCGGCCATCGGAATAGGAGCAACGCGACGGCTGATAGGTCTTCCCGTTTTTCTTGAGGCTCTGGATGGTGTTTTCAGGGTGCTGGAGGGAATAGTTGTTTCCGCTGCGCTTGTCCACGAAGGCCTGGATGAGCCCCTCGCCGCTCACCGTGTATTGCAAGTACTCGTTCTCAAGGGTCACTGCCTTTCCGGCGCTGGCCCGGCCTTGCGAGTTGGCCGGCGCTCGCGCGGCCCAAACGACGGCGGGCGCCGATCGCAAAAACTCTCGGCGCGTGAGTTGGTTTTTCGTCGGCATGAACCCTTTTTCCGGATGACCAGAAGCGCGGGCAAGGCCGGCCCGGACTGCGCGTCCCTCCGTCTCTGACTCCGGATCAAGATGTTTCCGCAGCGCGTCGTGCGAGCGCCGTCGCGGCAACGAAGGCGCTTTCGAGCGACTCGCGCCGGGTCAATGGCCGCTCGCCAGGCAATGCTTCGCATTCCGCGCCCTCGGTTGCCGGCATCCCGCCGTTGAACTCGATGATGAGCGTGGCCGCGCCCAGCTTGTGGAACCAGGCGTCTTCGTAATACGGCTCAGCGGGCTTGGGATAAGGCCGCGGCGGCCGATCGCGGAAAGGAAGGCGGCGAGCCCGCCACGCCTCTTGAATCGCGCCTGCCAGCGACTCCTCCAGCCACGCCAGCGCGCCTTGTGAATAAACCGTCGGCGCGAAGACTTCCGTCGGAAACATGAAATTGTGGAAGTCCGCAACCACGTGGGGCCGGAAGCCGCCAAGCAACTCCTTCGCGGCGCGCGTCTCATCGCCATGAGTTTCCGCCCAGTCGAACCACATATCGAGCCCGCCATCGGTCAGGCTCGATCCTAACACGTTGCCGCCCGCTTCCCATTGCGCGATTTGATCCGGCGTAAAGTGCATCGGCGGCTGCTTCACCCACGTGCTGAAGAAAAAGTGCAGCGGCTCGTTGCCTTCCGCAAAGAAGCGCTGCCGATTGGCTTCCGTCCAGCCTTGCAGTTGCGTTCCGTGCCAACTGCCTGGAAAATGCATCGCGAAACGCGCGGCGCCGCCCGGATTGAGCAGCGGAATGACGACGAGCGTGGCGGACTGAAGGATGGAAGGATCAACGGTGGCCTCGAAGGGAGCGCTGCGGCTGAGGAGCGCATCGAGAAAAGCGAGCAAGCCGCGCGGCCCGCTCGGCTCGCAACCGTGCATTCCCGACAAGATCGCGACCCGCCGCGCGCCGGTTCCCAATCGCAGCGCGTAAACGGGAAGACCGCTGGCTGAGCGCGCGATCTCATTTATCCGGCAAAGGTCCGAGTGTGTGTGCGCGAGCTGCTCGAAGCGCGTCATGCCCTCGCGAGCGTTCAAAAACCAGTAGCGTTCTTCTTCCGCAGACCCGTTCAGGAAGTTCTCCCGGCGAAGGAATGCCCTCCGCCTGCACGCAAGCGGAGCCGTCCCCTGATGGCCGTCGCGTAGGCTTGGAGCGAATGACGTGGTGAAATTGAGGGCCGGCCAGGATGATCTTCCGGCCGGCCTAGGGGAAGCTTTCACGGCCTTCCCGCTCTGAGCGCGTCAGAACGAATACACCAGCGCCATCTGGAGCACTCGGGGGTTCCAAAAGTTGAGAGCGCCGGCTCCGTCCAAAGGCACCAGAGAGCCAAAGGAGCACGTCCCGCTGGGTCCTGGGTGGCAATTTGCTGGGCTGCTACTCACCACGTTGTTAAAGAAGTGCTGGCCGGTGTGCGTGCTGGAAAACAAGTTAAAGATTTCGAGGCGGAATTCCAAATTCTGCCGCTCCGTAATCCCCCGATCCTTCGATAGGGGATGGTGCCGTGTGGGTTGGGGGGTGGATCAATGTTGTGGCGGCCAGCAGACACGGGCGGCGACGGAGGGGGCACAGCAAAATCCCCGC
>JAKAWO010000124.1 GCA_021827255.1 Acidobacteriota bacterium
CAACGGCTGGGGCCGGCGCTCAAGCCTTATCGCGACCGCGTGTTTCTGGCGTGCAAGACGGGAAAACGCGATCGGGCGGGCGCGGCGGCGGCGCTGGATGAATCGCTCAAGCACCTTGAGACCGACCACGTGGACGTTTATCAGTTTCACGCGCTGACGACGGTGGAGGACGTGGACCGCATCTTTCGACCGGGCGGGGCGATGGAAGCATTCCAGGCGGGGCGCAAGGCGGGGAAACTTCGATGGATCGGATTTTCGGCGCACTCGCCGGAAGCGGCGCTGGCGGCGCTCGATCGCTATGATTTTGACACGGTGCTTTTCCCGATTAACTTTGTGCTGACGTCGCGGGAAAACTTTGGGCCGCAGGTCGTCGCACGAGCGCATGAAAAGGGCGCGGGCATGCTGGCGATTAAAGCCATGGCGAAAGGCAAATGGCCGGTGTCGCTCCACGGCAATGCGCGGCCCAACCCGAAAGAGTGGTATGAACCCTGCTCGGTGCCGGAGGAGGCGGCGCTGGCTTTGCGGTGGACACTTTCGCAAAAAATCACCGCGGCCATTCCGCCCGGGGATGAACGATATTTTCCGCTCGCCATGTACGTGGCCCAGAATTTCCGTCCCATCGAGCCGGAAGAGGAGAGGGTTTTGATGGCGCGCGCCGCGAACGTGGAACCGATCTTCGGACGAGCATAAGGGCGCAAAAAATTTATCCTGCGCAAAAATTTTGCTTGTATTTGAGATGTTTTAGGATGGCAAATTGCCGACAGTCCGCTGGCTGAACTGAGAGGGGAGAGAAGCCAGCGGCGGCTCGGTACATTTTACGCTACCTGTTTCTTCAGCGAAGTTTGTTTTTCATTCAGGGCTGTCTTCAGCATCCAGAGATCCCGGTAGCGCATAACCCTGCGAAAGTTCTGTTCGGTCATGAGCAAGGCCGAGGCGGCCCAGCGCAGCCGCATCTTCCCGCCCCGCCAGCGGCAGACGCGCCGCGTACGCCGCTATGCGGGCTCTCGATCCCGTTGGTTGAGACCCAGAGACCAAGCACCGCCCCGGGTTCGCCGACAAGCCCAGGCGATTCACGGTGAACACTTCCACCGCCACCGGGCAGCCCTCCCCGTTCGAGAGCACCCCGAGGACGATCTGCGGCTTGCCCTTCCGCTCGTCGCGCCAGTGCCCGACGCGCCAGAGGACAACTGTGGCCTTCAAAATGGGTCGAGGGCACGTCGTAGAGCACCAGCGTGCCTTCCGACAGATGCCGTTCCACCAGGGCCGACTCGATTGCCGCTTGCCGCGGCAACGGCGGCCGGTCCATGGCCCCATAAGAGCGTCTTCGTGCACGCCTTCCAGCCCCAGCACCTCGGCGAGCGTCGTGTGCCGCGTCTCCGCCGCCAGCGCCCGCGCCATCGCCGGCTTCGAGCCTGGCTCCAACACGCGGCTGAACCAGGACATGACCCCGTCGAGTTCAGCATTTTTAGGGGGGCCGAGGCGGGCACACGGTTCTCTCGTCCATCGCCACTCGTAACCCGCGCCCCATCGACCGCCAGCGGGCTGAAGCTAGCCCGACGCAAGTGGTCGCGATTCTCGGGGAGCCGGACAGCGTTCATGGCGACGAATTTGTGTAGCGGCACGAGTTTCAACGCCCTCAGACCGCGCGGGAGCTGGCTGCGAGCAAGCGCGCGGGCGGGCTTTCGGGGCCCGTGAACATCCGGAACAGAGTGGAAATCCGCTTCAGCGGTTCTCGGCGCGTGGTGTACCTTGATGTGGAGCCCGATGAGAGCATCTAACGCGCCGCACACCATGAGAAACACAGAGTCCCCGGGCCCGTGTTGGCGGGCGCTGGTCCAAATTGGGGAGCCCTCGGTCAGACCAGTGGCCATCCTTCTGGAGAATGGGAACCTTGAGACGAGGCGGAGGGCGGTGGCCGTGCTTTTGAATTTCGGAACCAGCACTGCGATTCAGCCACTCCGCAATCATATCCGGAAGGAAAAAGATTCGCATCTCCGCGCGTTTATTGGAGCGGTTGACGAATCTGGCGGCGCGGGGATGGCTTGTTTGCGAAGCCGGGTATCGGGCTAGCGCCTAGGTGAGGCCGCTGGTGTGGATGTTGCAGGCGGGGGGGCGGGAGCGGCGGAGTTTCTCGCCGGCTGCGAAGCCCAGCTACCGGCGGGCAAGAGAATTTAGTTGCGCACTGACAGCGCCTTCTATCAGGCGGCGGTGATGAATTACTGCGAGGCGCGGCGGTGGACGTTCACGATCACGGCGGATCAGCACGTAGCGGTGAAGGCGGCCATGGGGAAGATTCCGGCAAGCGGCTGGAAGCCTTACGACACGCGGGAAGGAATCACCACGGAGCGGGAGATGGCGGAAACGGTGCATAGTCCGAACCAGACGCGGCAGTCGTTCCGGCGGATCGTGGTGCGCTGGAAGAACGAGCAGCCGGACTTGTTCGAGGCCGAGGATCATCGTTATGACGCGGTGGCCACGAACCGCGCGGAAGCGGAGAGCGCCTCGGAAGTGCTGGGGCGGCCTAATCAGCGGGGCGAGGCGGAGAACGGGCACAAAGAGTTGAAGCTGGAGTGGGGATGGAGCAGACGCCGAGCGGGCAGCAGGAAGCCAACGCTCTCTTTTCGCCATCGGGGTTCTCGCTTACAATCTGAGTCTGATCCTGAAAGCGAAGTTGTTGCCGTCCGAGTTCCGGCAGGCGAGCGGTGGCGACGCGGTGCTGGAAAGTGTATCGTCTGGCGGCGAAGCTGGTGCGGCAGGCGCGGGTGTGGGTGTTGAAGGTGCGAACGGAGGGTGAGAAGCTGGCGCGGCTTCAGGCGGCGGGCCAGAGGTGTGATGAGCTGCGCATGAGTTCCGCGCCGCCGGGCGGGGATGGAAAGCTCAGGCGGGCAACGAGACGCCGGCGGGCGCGTCACGGATCGGCGTCCCCAGGCCGGGTTCGGAGGGCATCGGGAGGTAAAAACACCTCCCCAGCCGAGCCGCGATTTATCCCGACCTGCCTGGACTCCCCTGGTCGGCGCCCCAGCAACCCCCTGAACGCTTCCATCGCGGATTTTGGCACGGTCGGCTTTCTTGACGGTGTTTGGGATGTAAGATAGCCTTGGTTCAAGGGTGTGAATTGCCGCGCGGGGGTGGGTGCTGGATTTCGAGCTCAGCGAAGAACAGAAAGAAATCCAGCGCTCGGTTCGCCAATTCGCCGAGCGGGAAATTCGCCCTCACGTTCGCGAGTGGGATGACGCTGAGCGCTTTCCGGCCGAATTGCTCCCCAAACTGGCGGCTCTCGGTTGGATGGGCGTTACGTTCCCGCCGGAATATGGCGGCGCGGGTCTGGGTTACCTCGATTACGGCATTGTGATTGAAGAGTTGGCAAGAGTGGACGGGTCGGTCGGCCTGCTGGTGGCGGCCCACAATTCCCTCTGCGCGAACCATATTTTTGTTGCCGGGACGGAAGAGCAGAAGAAAAAGTATCTGATTCCCTTGGCGCGCGGCGATAAGCTCGGTTGCTGGAGTCTGACTGAGCCCGGGGCCGGCTCGGACGCCGGCGGGACTCGCACCGTTGCCGAGCGGCGCGGCGACCGCTGGGTGCTGAATGGCTCGAAGACCTTTACGACCAACAGCCATTACGCCAGCGTCTGCGTGGCCATGGCGGTGACCGATCGCAGCCAAGGGAAGCACGGAATATCCGCCTTCATCATCGAAAGCGGAACGCCGGGTTTCCGGCTGGGGAAAAAAGAGTCCAAGCTCGGAATGCGGTCGAGCGACACCGGGGAAGTGATCTTTGAGGACTGCGCGATCCCGCTAGAAAACTGCCTCGGCCAGCCCGGGCATGGATTTATTGACAGCTTGAAAGTTCTCGACCGCGGCCGCATTTCGATCGCCGCGCTGGCCGTCGGCATGGCGCAAGGAGCGTTTGAGGCCGCGCTCAATTACGCCCGCGGGCGGCGTCAGTTCGGACAGCCCATCGCCGAATTCCAGGCGGTGCGGTTTAAGCTGGCGGACATGGCGACGGAGATCGAAGCTTCGCGCTTGCTGACCCGCCGGGCCGCCGCTCGGGCTGACCTTGGCCTGCCGATTACGCGGGAAAGCGCGATGGCCAAACTCTACGCGGGTGAAGCGGCCGTCCGCGTGGCGAACGAGGCCGTGCAGATCCACGGCGGGTATGGGTTCATCAAGGATTATCCCGTCGAAAAATACTACCGCGACGTGAAACTCTGCACAATCGGCGAGGGCACTAGCGAGATCCAGCGCCTGGTCATTGCGCGCGAGCTTCTTGGCCATGATTGAAACAGCGACAGCTTCCCCGGCAGAGCGAAGCAACCTATGACGGAGTCCATCGAGCGGTGGGTCGAGCAGATTGGCGCGGGCGACCGCCGGGCTATCGCACAGGCGATTTCCGCCGCCGAAAACCATGAAGGGTCGGCGGTTGCTCTTCTCAAGGCTTTATTTCCCAGGACTGGCAAGGCTTTTGTCATTGGCATGACGGGCGCGCCGGGAGTGGGTAAAAGCACTCTGCTTGAAAAGTTGGCCGCGGCCTGCAGGGGCGAAGGAATTTCGGTTGGCATCGTGGCGACGGATCCGACCAGCCCTTTTTCTGGCGGCGCCCTTCTCGGCGACCGCATTCGCCTGCAAGCCCTTTCCAAGGATGACGGCGTTTTTATCCGCAGCATGGCGACACGCGGACAACTAGGCGGGCTGGCCCCCGATACTCACGACGTGGTGGCCATTTTAGATGCGGCAGGTTGCGAAGTGATCTTTGTGGAAACCGTCGGGGTGGGCCAGGCCGAAGTAGATGTGGCCCGGCTCGCCGACGTAACGGTCCTGATGCTGGCGCCGGGGCTCGGTGATGAGATTCAGACTTATAAAGCCGGGGTCCTGGAAATCGCTGACATATTGGTCGTGAACAAAGCGGATCAAGCGGGCGCCGAGCAGGTGGAAAGTCAGTTGGCGGCCATGCTTTCGACAGCTCCGCGGCAGGACTCCTGGAGACCTCCCATTGTGGCGACGGTCGGGACCACTGGGCAAGGCGTGGTGGAATTGCGCGCGGCACTTGAAAACTTCCGAACCCAGAGCGCGGCGGAAGGCTTGGCGGCAGCCAGAAAGCGCGCCCACCTGCGCGCGCGGCTGGTAGAATTGCTCCGCCGGCGAGTGCTGACAACGGTCACCGATCCGCAAGGGGGTGGTTGGCGTCTCGAGCAGGGCGTCGAGGACTTGCTGGCGCGGCGTCACGATCCCTATTCCGTGGTGGAAGAAATCTTGGCGCAAGTCAGCGTCGCCGCACCCGCCGGCCCGATCGGTTCGGCGCACGGAGACTCCCCACGCCTTGACCATCTCGGCATTGCGGTGCATTCGCTGGCCGAAGCGGTCCCTGTTTTTGAACGGCTGCTCAGCTGCAATCGGTCGGCTGAGGAAGTGGTAGAGGATCAGCAGGTTCGCGTGGTGTTCTTTCGCGTTGACGAGTGCCGGATCGAACTCCTGGAAGCCACATCGCCGGAGTCTGTGATCGCCCAGTTTCTAGCCAAGCGCGGCCAGGGCCTTCATCACATTGCACTCGCGGTCCGGAACCTGCCCCAGATGCTTGCCAGCCTTGAGGGTGACGGCTTCCGATTGGTTGACCGCGCGCCGCGAACCCAATCCGGCCATGGAAAGATCGCCTTCTTGCATCCATCGAGCACGGAGGGTGTTTTGATCGAATTAGTTGAAGAGCGTGCCTCCGGCGAAGCATCCCGAGGAAGGGAAGAGAGGCTATGAGGCTGGGACGGTTCCAAGTGGAAGTGCTTTCGGACGGGACCTTCGCGCTGGATGGCGGGCAAATGTTTGGCGTGGTTCCGAAAGCTTTGTGGGAAAAGAAAATGGCCGCCGACGCGCGCAATCGAGTCCGCTTGGGATTGACCTGCCTGCTGGTGCGAACAGGCGATAAGACGGTGGTCATTGAAACCGGCATGGGGGACAATTTTGACGCCAAATTCGCCGATATCTATGGCGTGGATCATTCCGCCCATTTGCCCGCCGAACTGGCGCGGCATGGTGTGCGGCTCGAAGATGTGGACCTGGTCGTCAACTCCCATTTGCACTTCGATCACTGTGGCTGGAACACTCGCCGCGAAAACGGCCGAACGATTCCGACATTCCCCCGGGCGCGATACATTATCCAACGCGCCGAGTGGGACCACGCGCTCCACCCCAGCGAGCGCGATCGGGCGAGCTACATGGCTGATTTTTTTGTCGCGGCGGAAGCGCAAACGGAATTTCTGGACGGCGGCGCAGAAATCATTCCGGGCATTCGAGTGGAAGTCGTCCCGGGGCATGTGAAAGATATGCAGTGCGTCTGGATCGAGTCGGAGGGCGAATCGGCTTGTTTTATCTCAGACCTGGCTCCCACGACGGCCCATCTTTCGTACGCTTGGATCATGGCATTTGACCTCTATCCGATGGAGACCTTGGCGGCTAAGAAGCGCCTGCTGCCACAGCTTGCGGAGCGGCGCACGCTGACGATCTTTCCCCATGACACGGTGACGCCCTGGGCGCGCTTGGTGGAATATGAAGGGCAAATTCACGTCAGCTCCGGCAGCCGCCAAGGGAGCGCAGGCTGAGCTGAACAGGAGGAGATGGTGGCGCAGGCTGAGATTGGAATTATCGGAGGCAGCGGCCTCTATCAAATGGCGGGCTTGGAACGAGCCCGCGAAATGCCCGTCGCGACGCCCTTTGGCAAGCCGTCGGAGGTTTTTCGGGTGGGCGTGCTCGAAGGGCGCAAAGTCGCATTTCTGGCCCGTCACGGGCGGGGGCACACCATCTCGCCCTCCGAAATAAATTTTCGCGCCAACATTTATGCGATGAAGAAATTGGGAGTGAAGAGGATCCTTTCCGTCAGCGCCGTCGGTTCGTTGCGGGAGGATTTTCGGCCGGCGGAGATGGTTCTGCCGTCGCAATTCTTTGACCGGACCCGCCACCGGGCATCCACGTTCTTCAGCGGCGGCATCGTGGCGCACATCGGGTTCTCTGATCCAGTCTGCCCGGAAGTTGCGGAGGCTCTCGCCCGTGGCTGCGGGGAGTCAAACGTCGCGTTCCATCGCGGGGGAACCTATGTTTGCATGGAAGGTCCGGCCTTTTCCACCAAGGCTGAGTCCAACGCCTACCGGGCATGGGGTATGGACATTATCGGTATGACCAACTTGCAGGAGGCCAAGCTTGCCCGCGAGGCGGAGATTTGTTATGCGACCCTTGCGATGGTTACAGACTATGACTGCTGGCACCCGGGCCACGCGGCGGTCACGGTGAGCCAAGTGATTGAATGCCTAAACCGCAACGTCGGGAACGCTCAGAGAATTTTGCGCGTCGCCATCCGAGCCGTGCCCGGTGAGCGGAATTGCAAATGTGGGCAGGCGCTCGCTCACGCCCTCTTGACCGATCCAAGGAAGATCCCTGCCGGCACTCGAAAGCGGCTACAATTACTCATTGGCAAGTATTTGAAACCAAAGAGGTAAAGTCGGCTGTACGGGGAGATTAAAAACGGCATGTCGCTGATGGTTGTCGGTTCTGTCGCGTTCGATTCCATTCGCACGCCTTATGGCGAAGCCGAGGAGATTTTGGGCGGCTCGGCGACCTATTTTTCCGTCGCGGCCAGTTGGTTTGCGCCTGTCCGCGTGGTGGCGGTGGTCGGAGAAGACTTTCAGGACCGGCACCTTGGGGTTTTCCGGGAACGCGGCATTGACATCTCCGGCCTTGAGCGCGTATCGGGCCGCACGTTTCGTTGGCGCGGCGAGTACCTCAACGACATGAGTGAAGCTCGCACACTCGAGACGCAACTGAACGTGTTCGAGCAATTCCAGCCCAAAATTCCAGAGACCCACGCTTCGAGCGAATTTCTTTTCCTGGGCAATATCCATCCCGAGCTTCAGCTTCACGTTCGCCGGCAGTTATCGGGCGCCAGACTAGTCGCGGCCGACTCCATGAATTTCTGGATTACAAAGACCCCGCGCGAACTCGCGCAAACCCTGAAGGAAGTGGACGCGCTCATCATCAATGAGGGCGAGGCAAAGATGCTCTCGGGGCTGGAGAACCTTTGTAAAGCGGCCCGGGCTATCCAGGCGATGGGGCCGCGGAAGCTGGTGGTGAAGCGGGGCGAGCACGGCGTCACTTTTTTCAATGACGGCTCGGTTTTTTCTTCGCCGGCCTATTTGCTGGATGAATTCAAGGATCCGACAGGCGCGGGCGACACCTTTGCAGGGGGGTTCATGGGTCACCTCGCCCGCAGCAAGGATTTGTCCGATGCCAATCTGCGCCGCGCGGTCGTTTATGGATCGGTTATGGCGAGTTTTGCGGTTGAAGATTTCGGTCTCCAGCGTCTTTTGAACTTGAGCGTTGAGGAAATCGAAACCCGGGTCCGCGAATTCACCCGTCTGACGCATTTTGATGTCTAAGCCGCCCCCCCCGCCCCCCCCCCCCCCCCTCTCTTTGGCCCCCCCCCCCCCCCCCCCCCCAATCCCCCCCCTCGTATGTTTTTTT
>JAKAWO010000125.1 GCA_021827255.1 Acidobacteriota bacterium
GTCGGCCTTGCGAGGGTGGTCTTATTACCGCCTGGGTTTGTATGACAAGGCGGCAACGGCTTTTCAAAGTGGGCTGAAGTTAGACCCCACCAACCCTCGAAACATGGTCGGGTTCGGGTATTGCTATCTCCAGCAGGGCAAACCGGTCATGGCCCAAAGGCAGTTCGAGCAAGTGTTGCGGCAAATCCCTGACCAGGAAGCTGCGCTGGTTGGCGAGGGGTTGGCGGATTTAGACTTGCAGCAAAAGTCTCGAGCGGCTCAGATCTTTCGCAAGGTCCTGGCGATGGATCCGAAGAACGCGGAAGTTGAAAACTACCTGCATCGGGCCGAGGTCGAATAGGGCGCTCATCTCGAACGGGCTTAGGGGAGCGGGCCAGCGCCCGGCGAATCGAGACTTGCTGCCGATTACCGGCCCAAGCCGTTTATTGGAAGGGGAAATGCGGAAACTGCGAACGGGAATCGGGCTCCGGATGATTCTGCTGCTGGCGTCTATCGGCGTAACCTCGGCGCTTTATGGGCAAGCCGGCAAGCCTAAGAAGCTGCAGCCGCTTGAGATTCTCCAGCGAGCTCACCAGTATTTTGCCGAGGGCGATTGCGCGCAGGCGCGAAAGTATTACCTCGAGGTTCTCCATTCTTTTCCAAACAGTTTTGACATTCTCAAAGATCTTGGCGACTGCTATTTCGCGTTAGGCCGCGGCGGATATGCGGCGGCGGCCGTCTATTACGCTCGCGCCTATGCCGTCAATCCGCAATCCGCAGCGGTAGGCTCTCGGCTGACGGAGTGCTACATGGCCCTTGGGCGATACTCGGAGGCCGTGGCGACGGCGCTGAAACTGGCTGAGCTGCCCGGCGCGCCCCCAGAGGCTTGGCGCCGCGTCGCCGAAGCCTACGAAGCGGCCCACGAGGGGCCGCAGGCTGCATCGGCTTACAACGCCTACCTCCAGCGCAACCCCGGCGACCTGCGGGCCCGCGTGCGCCTTGCCCGCATCTATGGCCAGCAGAAGTTCTATCACCGGGCTCTCGAGCAATACCGCATTATCCTTTCAACCAACCCGGACTACCCCCCCGCGCTCGTCGGCATGGCCCAGATTCTTGCTTGGGAAGGGCAGCTCGATCCAAGCCTCGCTCTGTTTAATCGCGTTCTTCAGGCGGAGCCTCACAACGGAGAGGCCGAATCTGGAAAGGCCTTTGTGCTGCTCTGGCAGGGGCACAACCAGCAGGCCCTGGCGATTTTCAAGGACTTGCAGCAACGTTTCCCCGGCGATAGAGAGGTGGCGAGAGGCTTGGCCAACGCTCAAAACGCTGTCGAACAGGAAGCGTTTCTGGAGGCCAAGAAGGCTGGCAATGTTTCGGCGATTGTGGCTTATTATCATCACCGCCTGAATCAGAACCCCCGCGACGTAGAAGCCCTGAAGGCGCTCATGGCCTTCACCGCCAATGCTCGGCAGTGCCAGCAGAGCATCGCCTTTGGCCGTCAAGCGTTGAAACTCTCGGCCGGGGATCCCGATGTCGAATTGGGGTTGGCGCGGTCTCTGGCTCTCTGTCAGGATTACACCCGGGCGGTCGCGCGATACCGTGATTACCTCGCCTCCCATCCTCAGGCCGAGGGAGCGCTCTATGAGCTCGGCGATACGCTCACGCGGGCTTCCCGCTTGCCGGAGGCGATCACCACGTTTCGGCAATTGCTGAAAGTTGATCCGAAGAATCTTGGCGGGGAGATCGGCCTGGCGCAGGCGCTGGCCGCCACCGGACAGCACGCTGAGGCCCTAAAGGAATCTAATCTCGCCCTCCAACAGGCACCCGACAACTACGAGGCTTTGCAGGGCAAAGGCTACCTCTTGTATTACCAAAACGACTTCGCCCAGGCGCGAAGCATCTTTCAAAGCCTTGAAGAGAAGAATCCCGGCGACCCCGAGAACGCCAAAGCCCTCCGCGACATCTCGAAGGCGGAAGAACAGGCCCGGTGGGCGGCGCTTCGCCCCGCGCCCGATGCCCCTCCACAGGATTGGTTGAAGTTTTTCCGGAAAAGGCTGGCCAGTTACCCGAACGACCGTGACGCCTTGAAGGGGCTGGCCTATGTGGAGTCGGAGTTGGACAACGCTCCCGCCGCGATCGCCGGTTATCGCCATGTGCTTGATCTTTACCCCAAGGACCGTGACGCAAGGCTTGAGCTGGCGCGCCTGCTCGCCCTGGACCGTCAGTACCTCGCTTCCATCCGTCTCTACCAGGAGGTTCTGAAACGGACGCCCGGTGATCCCGCAGTTCTCCAGAGTCTGGCGCGGGTAGATGCTTGGGCCGGGAACGATTCCGCGGCGCTCAAGATCTATCAGCAGCTTCTCGCTTCCCAACCCGACAATACGGGCTATGAGTTGGAGGTCGGACGCCTGGAGGCGCGATTGAAGCAGTACCCGGCCGCTGCGAACACGCTAGCGTCCCTGCTTAATCAGGAGCCGAGCAACCGTGACGCCCGACTGGAGGTTGCCCGGCTCGACCTCAATCAAGGCCAGCTTGAGAAAGCGCTCCAAAATTATGAGATTCTCCTCAAATATAATCCTCAAGACCCTGACGCGCTTCTCGGCCGAGCGCAAATCAACTATGGCCAAGGAAAGCTTTCCCGGGCTCACACCTCGGCGGCGCAGGCGCTCCTAGCTCGTCCCAAGGACTTTTCGAGCCTCTTCCTGATGGCCAGCATCGAGCACGCGCGCGGGCGCCGCCAGCGCGCCTTGCAGCTCCTGCGCCAGGCTGACGCGGTTAGCCCCGGCAATCCGGAGGTCGCGTCGCTTCGACAGCAGATTCGGTCGGAGTCCGCGGTGACAGTTTCGACGACCGTCGCTTATGCCCGCGAAATCGGCCCACCTTCCAGCTCAGGGAGCGTGCGCGGCCTTGCCAACGAAGACTTGCGCATGTTCACCTACGGGACCACCGTGCAAGCCACGCTCATGCCGAAAACCACTTCCTTTTTCACTTTCAACTCCCTGCCCTCCGACAGCCCGCCCAGCCCCTTCCGCGACGCCCTCGGCAATCAGCTTCCCACCGGCATCACAGGGGCGGCGGGCCCCTCGGAATATCTCTACCGCCAAGCCACTCAACTCACCTCTCATTTCGATTTCCGGGCGGGGATCGGGGCCGTTCGCTTTGGACCGGGCGACCCGGTCAGCCTGGGCGGACAGAAGGAGCTAGTTCCTTCAGCGCGAGAGCGCGTATTGTGGCAGGCGGGGGTGAGCTATACGCCGACGGCGCGGCTCGACCTCGCCTTTGACGCGGTGCGCTCCCCTTTCGCTTACACCCCCGTGGCGGCGCGCTTCGGTCTAATCGAAGATGAACTCCGGGCGCAGGTCAACTACTTCTTTAGCCCGCGCACGCGCCTCTATCTTGCCTATGCGTATGGGCTTTTTTCCACCCAGTCTTACGAGCACTTTGATCCGGTTTCCGGCCGGCCCCTCGGTAGCTACGCGGACACCGATCGCGGCCACTTTGGCTGGTTCAGTTTCAATCACACCTTCTACCAGTCGGAGCGATTGTCCTTTCAGGGTGGTTACTCCGGTCGGATCTACGGATTCACCCGGCGGCAACATCCTTTCCTGGGCTTTTATAACCCTGACCTCTACCAGCTTCATGAGCTGGATTCACGAATCCATGGCAACCTTTGGGGGCCCGTCGGCTACGATCTGATGGGTGGATTGGGCATCCAGCAGGCCGGCAAGGGACAGGCGATCACCCGCGCCTGGGACGTCACCCCCGCATTTTCCCTTCAGGTTTCCCGCAACCTTCTTCTGAGACTGGGCTACACGCACTATAATACGGCCCAGGCTCTCGGCCCGCTGCGCGGCAACGCTGTGCGCCTGGATTCGCAGTGGAAGTTTTGAGAATCTGTTTGGTTCCAGTTCCGGCGGCCTCGCGCGCCCCGGTCGCAAGAGAAGCGATTCGCCCTCAAGAGCCCCATGGCGCTTTCGCTGCACATGCCTTCAACATCATTTTTCTGATTAATGTGGTAATATACCGGCCCGCCGGGGAAGGCCCGTGAGATCCCGTCGCGGATCTTCGGCAAACCATCGAGCCACAGAAGCCTGGTTCCGTTCGAGCGAAGGGTCGGTCGAGGAGTTGAGTTTTGGTGGCCAAATCCAAAGTGGCCTCGCTTCCTCTCCGCATGATTCAATGGGCAGTGGACCTGGCCCTCATGGCCGCCATTGCCGGCTACATCGTTCTTTTTGTCTTGCAGTTCGTTCCCTCCAGCCCGATTCAACATGCGCAATGGGTCCGCCTCCTGCATGATTTCGAGGACCCCGGTATCGCTATTCCCGCCGCCTGGGTCGGACTGCGTTGGCCTCCGGTCTCTGGCTTCAGTCTTCTGCCGCTGGGAGGCGCTTTCGTCGTCTGGCTCATCAAAATCGGCGTGGATGCCTTGTTCCTGGCCGGGTCTCGAGCCCTCGAACGGGCCGTCAGCGGCAAGCCAGCCGTGGCTGGCGCGGGAGGATGGGCCTCAGAAGGCGCTGGCGGGATGACGGCAGACTCCGAGAAGGCCCGTGAAGCCCTTCTCAGACAATATCGCGAAATCGAAGCCGCGCTAAAAGCAGCCCGGCGGAAGCGATGCGTGTTTCTTTCGGTGGACGTTGCGGGTTCCACGCGGATGAAGGCCGGCGAGAGCGAGGCGAATATCGCCGCCACCTTCCAAGCCTATGAAGAAATGCTGAAGAAGATCTTCGACCAGTTCGCGGCCTGGAAGCAGGCTTGGACTCCAGATGGCGTCATGATCTGCTTTCTCCAGCCCGACCTGGCCCTCGGCGCCGCCAAGCGGATTCTCGAAGGCATGCGGGTTTTCAACGAAGCGGAAAACAAGCTTCGAACACCGTTCCAGGTTCGGTGTGGAATGAATGAGGGGGAGGTGCCGATTTTTGAAGACAGCAAACTTGAGAAAATCGCCGACCATGTGATTGATGTGGCCGGCCACCTGCAAAAGCAGGCTTCCCCTGATACGCTATGGGTGACCGAAGAGCTTTACGAGATCTTCACGGAGAAATCCGGCTTTGAGCCGGCCGGGGTGGAAGTGGATGGCCACAACATCTACGCATGGAGGGTGAACCTCGCTCCCGCTCCTTCAGCGAGGAGCTAGCAAGTCGCCCTCTGCTGCCACGGCCTTGGCGTGCGCTCTCCCAGAGAACAGGCGCCTGCCGCCTGCGTCACCTTTAACGCGGAAGGCGCGCCGCATGAGGGCGCCAGATCCCTCCCCTCGCCCGGCTTCAGCGATTCCTGAGAGGCAGCCGCGGTGACCCTGAGCCAGGGTGAGAAGCGGGGGGTTCATTTAAAAAAAGCATCGGTCAGACCCAATCGAAGGCGCCGCGTTTCCACAGCCAGATGTAGCCGATAATTAGGATGCCGAGGAAGACCAGCATCTCAACCAGGCCGAAAAGCCCCAGGACGCGGAATTGAACCGCCCAGGGAAACAAAAAAATCGTCTCCACGTCGAAGATCACGAACAGAAGCGCGACAATATAGAAACGGACCGTATAACGTCCGCGCGCGTTCGATTCGGGAGTGATTCCGCACTCATAAGGCAGGAGTTTTTCTTCAGACGGGGATGGCGTGGGGCGGATAAACTTCGCGATCCACAGGGTGCCAATGGGGAAAGCAGCGGCAATCGCCGCAAGGATCAGAATGGGTCCGTACGTCTGAAGCACGGCGAGTTTCGCTCCCTCCCTTCCGAGGTCATCATACCACAGGCTCTGAGGGCGTTCAGGAAAAGGTTGGCGGCCGCCTCTGAAATTGATTTGCCAGGCGCTCAATCTGAATGGGAGTGTTCGGTGCGTCCCTGGATCAGGTCCACGGCGTGGGGCAAGAGGTCGGCGATGCACTCGAGGGATTCGACGGCGCCGCGCGGGCTGCCGGGCAGGTTGACGATCAGCACGTGCCCCCTCGCTCCCGCGACGCCGCGCGAAAGCGCCGCCCGCCGCGCCTTGCGGATTCCTTCGGCGCGCATGAGCTCGGCCAGCCCCGGCGCTTCCCGTTCCAGCACGGCGCGAGTCGCTTCCGGCGTGCAGTCGCGCGGCGCCAGGCCCGTCCCGCCTGTCGTAAAGATAGCGTCGCAGCCCTCCGCCGCGCTCCACGCCTTCAGCTTTTCCTCAATCGCCTCGAAGTCGTCCGGCAAAATCTCAACCTCCAGCACCGTCCAACCCTTGAGCGTGAGGAAATCACGCACAGCGGGCCCTGATCGGTCCTCGCGTCGGCCGGCCGCCGCCGCGTCACTCAAAACTAGAACTCTGGCGCGCAAACGCTCAGGCATTGAACGATCTTTGGCCCGTCGGCGTGGACCCGGCGTGCGCGGCTCTAGCCGGCATCGCGGTTGGCTTCATCGAGCAGCCGCAGCCCTTCCATGATCAGCCCCTGAGTGGACATCGTGGCGGTGTGCTCGGTCGTAGGCCGGGTAAAATCTACCTCCCACTCGCCGTCCGTCCACGTCAAAACCTTGTAAACGGCCTGATCGCCAACCTCATTCCCATAGGCGGCGTGGATGACTTGACCTTCTCGGAAGAACAGCGTGCAGACTTCGGGGCCGGAGCGCAAAATGAGGGCACAGGTCTTGCGGCCCTGCTCGAGGGATTGCATCCAGTCCAGCAGGCTCATTTCGCTCAACCGCCCGGAAATCGCTCCGCCGTGGGTTCCCATCATCTCCGTCTTTTGCTGGATGAGACGGGCCGTAATCCGCCGCGCCTGCTTGGCCAGCTCGTGGACGAAGAAAGGCTTGACGAAGAAATCTTCCACGCCGTCCACCATCATGCGGAGGCGCTCGTCAATCTCCTTTTGCGAGGCCAAAAACACGAAGGGAATCTCGGCCGTCTCGTTGCGGGCCCGCACTTTTTCAAACAGCGCGCGCCCGTCCATCACCGGCATGGAGTAGTCGGCGATGATGAGGTCAGGCCGGACCTCGATCGCCTTCATCAGCGCGTCCGCGCCGTCGCTAGCGGCAATCAGCTCTCCGGCCTTCTCCAGGCTCTGCGCCAACAGTCTGCGGGTGGTCGGGTTGTCATCCACAATCAGAATCTTGAGAGTGGTCGCTGCGGTCACTGCCTTGCTCCTTGAGGATCGCTCCTGTCCTTCTCCGAAATCCTCACCTTCGCCGGTATAATCCCGACCTCCCGCCGCGCTTTTCGAGCAGGCGGAGATTGGTAACCTCCATGCCCCGCTCCAGGGCCTTGCACATGTCGTAAACCGTCAGCGCCGCCACGGCAGCCGCCGTCAGCGCCTCCATTTCTACTCCCGTCGGTCCCTGGCTGCGAATCTCGGAGGCAATCCGCACGCCATTTTTGCAAAATTCCGCCTGAACATCAACCTGCGTCAGCAGCAAAGGATGGCAGAGCGGAATCAACTCCGCTGTCCGCTTGGCGGCGGCGATCCCTGCAATGCGCGCGATCTCGAGGGGGTCGCCTTTGGGATTCTTCCGGATGGCGCGGAGCGTGGCAGGCTTCATTTTGACCAGCGCGCCAGCCTTGGCCGCGCGCTGGGTCGCCGGTTTGTCCGTGACGTCCACCATTCTCGCGCGCCCCGCTCCATCGTAATGGCTCAGCGATTGCGGCACCGCTTGCGACCCGGCGGGCGGCCGATGCCTGCGTCCGTCCGCCCGCCTTTGGATGCCCGAATTTGAGGTCGCTTCACTGACCAAGGATTTCATACCGTCTTGGGCAGCACATCCACCCAACTTCCGGCGGCCAGTTCCGTTTGCTCAGGGTGAGATACGAGAAAGCAATTGGCCGCTGCCAGACCGGCTAAGTCTCCGGAACCCTGCCAGGCGACGCATTCCACCACCGCCTCGCCGTTCAGCATTTCCACCCGCGCCGGCACGAACCGGGTCAAGCCCGCGTCCTGACGTAGCGTCTTGGCCAAGTGGGCTCGCAACAGCAACGGGGCTTCAAATCCCCCGCCGCCGAGCGCCTGGACGGCCGGGCGCCCAAACAAGCGGAAAGTCACCCAGGCTGAAACCGGGTTTCCGGGGAGTCCAAAAAACAATTTCCCCTGCGCTTGGCCGAACACCAGCGGCTTTCCCGGCCGAATCGCCACGCTTCGAAAGAAAATTTCCGCTCCCAACTCGTCCAGCACATCTTCGACAAAATCGTACTTCCCGGCTGAAACCCCGCCGCTGACCACGACTAGGTCCGCCTCGAACGCGCGCGCGATCATCCGCCGCAACGTCGGCTTTTCGTCGGGAGCAATTCCAATTGGGCGTGGGACGGCTCCCGCCGCTCGAATCTCCGCCCCGATCGCCGCCGTATTGCTCTCACGCGTCTGGAACCACTCCGGCTGGCAGTTCGGGGGAACAATTTCGTCGCCGGTGGAGAGAACGGCGACCACAGGCTGGCGGAAAACCACGACCTCCAGTCGGCCGACCGAGGCAAGCAACGCCAGCTCACCTGCTCCCAGTCGCTGTCCGCGCCTCAAAACTCGAGCGCCCCGCGCCGCCTCGGCGCCGCGGCAAACTATGTTTTCAG
>JAKAWO010000126.1 GCA_021827255.1 Acidobacteriota bacterium
TTGAACACTAAACACGAATCGCCATTCGGCTCCAAGGGGACAGATGGCCACTCCGCGCAAACCGGCTCCTGCAGGCAACGAGGGCCAGCTTCGAGTGAAGAAGCTGGCGCTGATTGGTGCGGGAAAGCTTGGTGAAGGATTGCTTTCGGGACTGCTCGGCTCGCAGTTGATTCCCCCCAACCGAGTGGAGGTCACCGTCGCCCACGCCGACCGGGCCGATTATCTGGCGGAGAAATACTCCGTCAAAGCGCATACGTCGAACGCCCGCGCCGTCGCCGGGGCCGACTTGGTCATCATCGCGCTCAAGCCTCAGCAAGTGAAAGGCTTTCTCGGCGAGGTTCGGAACAAGCTTCGCCGGGACGCGCTGCTGATTTCCGCCGCGGCCTCGGTCAGCACGTCGCTCATCGAGCGGCAACTCGGCCACGCCGCGCGCGTCATCCGCGCTATGCCCAACACGCCCTGCCTGATTCGCCAGGGCATGACGTCACTTTCGGCCGGCCGCCACGCCACGCCTCAAGATGTGGAACTGGCGCGGGAAATCTTTACTTCGATGGGGCGCACGGTCGTGGTGGACGAAAAGCACATGGACGCCATCACCGGCCTTTCGGCTTCCGGCCCCGCTTACGTTTACCTGATCATCGAATCGCTCGCCGAGGGCGGCGTCAAGATGGGCCTGCCGCGCGAGCTATCCACTGAACTCTCCGCTCAAACGCTTCTCGGCGCTTCCGCTCTGGTGCTCGAGACCGGCGAGCATCCCGCCAAACTCAAAGACGTGGTCACCACTCCTGCCGGCTGCACGATTGACGGCTTGCTCGAACTCGAAGAAGGGGGCCTGCGCGTCACCCTCATCAAAGCCGTCGTCCGCGCCGCCGAGCGCGCCAAACAACTCGTCGAAGACCATAATACCTAGCGGTCTTCGATACGCGAGGCTCCGCGCCGGCCTAACCTCCGCGCTCTCGCGCTCTATCTGCGGCAACTCTCACGCCAAGCCGCCCGCCCGCGTCATCCCGTACTTTTCATCCCGAAGGCGATGCCACCCACGGTAATTTGCAGGACGCGCATGAGGGCGGGGCGCGGGCGGCGCGAGCGGCGCCATTCGCTGAGAAAGCGGATCTGCAGGAAGTTGAGCGGGTCCACGTAAGGGTTGCGCAGGCGGATGGATTCTTCGAGCACTGGCTGGCGTTCGAGCAGCCGCGACGATTCGGTGACAGCGAGGACGCCGCGCACGCTGCGCTGGTATTCTTCCTCAATGCGCGTGGAAATTTCCGCGCGCAGCCGCTCCGGCTTGACGAGCCGATTGTACCGGCCGGCGATGTAGAGGTCGGTCTTGGCAAGCGACATCGCGGCGTTATCCACCAGCACCTGGAAAAACGGCCACCGGCGGTACATTTCCCGAAGCCGTTCGAGCCCGCGCGGCGCCTGCGAACGGATAAACTCCTCGATCGCGTAGCCGAGTCCGTACCAGGCGGGCAGTAAGTGGCGCGACTGCGTCCAGGCGAAGACCCAGGGAATGGCGCGCAGGTCGCGCAAACCGGCCGTCCCTGACCTCCGGCTGGGACGCGAGCCCAGCCGCACCGTTTCAATCAGGTCAATCGGAGTCGCCTGCCGGAAGAATTCCACAAAGCCCGGCGTCTCATAAACCAGCCGGCGGTAAAACGCACGGCTCGTCTCCGCCATCTGGTGGGCGTAAGATTCCCATCGCGCGATGTCTTCGGCGCGCGGCGCGTGGCGCGGCCGCAGCAGGTGAGCGTCCAGCACGGAGGTGACCAGTTGTTCGATATTGCGCTCGGCGATGTCGAGGTTGGCGTATTTGAGCGAAATCGCTTCTCCCTGCTCGGTGATGCGAATCCTTCCGCCCGGCGCAGCATGAGGTTGCGCCTGGACGCTCCGGTGCGATTGTCCGCCGCCCCGGTCAATCGTTCCGCCTTTGCCGTGGAACAGCCCCAGGCGCACCCCGCGCTTTTCCGCAATCTGTCCCAGCCGTTTCTGGGCGCGGACGAGCGCCCAGTTGGCCGCCAAATATCCGCCGTCCTTGACCGAATCCGAGTAGCCGAGCATGACCTCCTGGAAATTTCCGCGCGATCCGAGCAGCCGCCGATAGACGCCATCGCACAGAAGTTGGTCCAGGATCGTCGGCCCGGCTTCCAGGTCCACCAGCGTCTCGAAGAGCGGAACCACGTCGAAGGTGGACTCGATGCGGTTGCGGCGCCCGGCCTTCACCAGCCCCGCTTGCCATCCGAGCAAGACCGCGTCCCAAATGTCCGCCGCGCGCTCCGTCATGCTCAGGATGTAGCGGTGGGAAGCGGCTTCGCCGTGACGCTTCTGAATTTCCTTAAGGGCTTCAAATTCCTCCAGCACGCGGCGCGCGGCGGAGGGCAATTGCAGCGGCCGCGGCGGTTGGCCGAGCAGCGATTGGATGGACCGAATGCGCGCCGCTTCCGTGCCCCGCGCCACCCCGTAGCGCTTGAGAAGCTCTTCGGCCGCCGCCCGCACCAGCGAGACGTGCTGCCGGAAGTCGAGGCTGGCAGCGTGAAAGCCAAAGATTTCCGCCGTCGCCCGCAACCGTCCCACACCCCGCCGCGACACCCGCCGGCTCGGATGTTGCGCCAGCAGCCGCTCGAGCAATTGGAGGTCTCGGACAAATTCGCCCGGGCCCTTATACCCACCGGCGGCATTTGCTGTTGTCTGCTCCAGCCGCCACAAGGTGACTCGGATGAAGCGGCGGTAGTATTCGCGCGGCTCGTCTTGCCGTGCGAAAGCTCGTGTCGCGGGCCAGCGCCGCATGGCCTGTTCAATCTCTCGTTCGAGCGTGCGCTCGATGGCCGGACGGAAGCAAGGGAAGGAAACCACGCCCAACAGCCGCGTGAGATATCGGCGGTAATATTCCAGAATGCTTTGCCGCAGCCGAGCCGCCGCCTGCCGGCTTACTTCCGGCGTCACGTTCGGATTGCCGTCGCGGTCCGCGCCTACCCAGGACCCGAACCGTAGGAATGGCTGCCCCGAGCTGCTGAGGCCCATCCGATCCAGTTCCCGCCGGAAGCCTTCCCAGAAAATCCCGCCCAGGTCGTAGATCGTCCGTTCCAGGAAAACCAGCGAGTTTTCGATTTCGAGCTCCGCCGTCACCGGCTTCTCGCGGACTTCTTCGGTCAGCCACAGCGCTTCGATCCACGGGTCGAGAGCTTCTTCGAGCGCCAAGGGCGGGGCGCCCTGCATCTCTTCGAGGGTTTTCCCGATGCGCAGCACATGGTTGAAAACGCTGCGTCGCTTGGCTTCCGTGGGATGCGCGGTCAGCACCGGCTCGATGCGCATCGAGCCGAGCAGGCGGCGGAGCGCTTGCGGCAGAACCCGCTCCCGCCGCAGGCGATGGAACGTGTGCCGCAGCGACATCGGCGCGCCCTGCTCCAAGCCTTGATAGGCGCGCAGGCGCCGGACGCGCTGGCGCTCTTCGCAAAGGTTGACGAGGTGGAAGAAGAGGCTGAAAGCGTGCGCCACATTCGCGGCGCGTTCCACGCTGAGCCGCCGAACCTCTCGGTCATTCGCTTCAACCAGACGCGGCTGCGGGTTCTGCCGGAGTTGCTTCGAGAGATGCCGGGCGCGCTCGATCGCCGCGAACAGTTCCTCGCCGCCCTGCTCGCGCGCCATCGCGCCCAGGCGCGTGGTCAGCAAGCGAACTTCACGGTGCAGAATTTCGTCCATAGCGACAGCTTTTCTCTCGGCGCCCCCGGCCTTGCGGCTTCACGGCGCGGGCACGGCCAGAACTGTTTCCAGTTGACGGCGGAGGGCGTCGAGTGACGGCTCGGCGCGCAGGCGCTGGCGGCTCTCCTGCGATTCGGAGCGGTGCCGCATGACGTATTCGGTGTCTTTCAATTGATGCCCGGTCAGCACGGCGACCACGTCGGCGTGGCGCTCGATCTTTCCGGCTCGGACGAGCTTGCGCACGCCGGCCACGGTGGAAGCCGAAGCGGGCTCGCAGCCGACACCGTCCTCGGCCAGGACGCTTTTGGCCTCGAAAATTTCCTCATCGCTCACCGACTCGCAAAAGCCGTCCGTCCATTCCAGCACGCGCCGGGCCTTTTTCCAGTTGGCCGGATGCCCAATGCGGATGGCCGTGGCCTCGGTCGAAGGGCTTTCGACGGCAATCAAGTCCCGCGAGCCCGCCGTGAGCATACGATAAAAAGGATTAGCTCCCGCCGCCTGCACCACTACAATGCGCGGCACCTTCTCAATAAATCCCAATGTCTTCAGCTCGCGCAGGCCCTTGCCGATCGCGGAAGCGTTCCCCAGATTGCCGCCTGGAACCACGATGTAGTCCGGCGGCCGCCAGGCACGCTGCTCGAGCATTTCGGCCACGATGGTTTTCTGCCCTTCGATCCGGAACGGGTTGACCGAGTTGACCAGGTAAAGCCCCAACTCCGGAGCGATCTGGCGCAGCAGTTCAAACGCCTCATCGAACGTGCTACCCACTTCCACCACAATCGCGCCAAAATCGAGCGCCTGCGCCAGCTTGGCGGCCGAAATCTGCCGGTACGGAACGAACAGCAACGCGCGGATGCCGGCTCGGCCAGCGTAAGCTGCCATGGAAGACGAAGTATTGCCCGTCGAAGCGCAGGCCACCATGCGGACGCCGCGCGCCAGCGCCCGCGTGATGCAGGCCGTCATCCCCAGGTCTTTGAATGAGCCCGTCGGGTTGTTGCCCTGATGTTTGATCGTCAGATGAACCGGGCCGGCCCACCATCCCGTGTGCCGCGTGCCGACCAGCGGCGTTGAGCCTTCGGAAAGCGAAACGATGCGGGTCGAGGAGTCAATGAAGGGGAGCAGCTCACGGAAGCGCCACACGCCGCTGCGGTCAATCGGCTCGCCGCTCAGCCGTCGCTGGTGCCAGGTCCGCCGCAGCTCCTCCGGATCGAACGGATCAAAGTCGTACTTGACCTCGATTAATCCGCCGCACGCTGCGCAGGCGTACTCATCGCGCTTCGCGTCCTGCCGTTGCCCGCAGGTTTCTTCGATGCATTGGAGGTAAATGGATGACATAGTTCAAAGGCGTCCTTCATCCCTCGGTTTTCAGATCGCAGTTTCGGGGATCGCGCTATCGCCCGATTGAAAACTGATAACTGCCCCTAGAGCTGGAACTCCTCATGAATGGCTTTCACCGCATCTTTCATTTCGCTCGCCTTGATGGCGAAGGAGATGCTCAACTCGGTCGAGCCCTGCGCGATGGCGATGATGTTGATGCCCCGTCGGCCAAGCGCTCCGAAGGCGCGCCCGGCGAGCCCCGGCGTCCCTTTCATGTTTTCCCCAATCGCCACCACGATGGCGACGTTCGCTAAGACTTCAATGGCGGCGCGCGAATCGTGCAGCAATTCCAGCTCGAACGATTTCTCGAGCTTCGCCTTGGCGCGCTTCAAATCGGCGTCGTGCACTGCAAAACAGAGGACGTTGTCCGCCGAGGACTGCGTCACCATCAATGTGGGAATCTCCTCCGCGCCGAGCGCGGCGAAGACGCGGGCCGCAAGCTGAGGGAAGCTCAGCGTTTCCCGGCCGCTCACCGTGATCAAGTGCGCTTTGCTGACCGAAGTAATCGCCTTCACGCCGGGCTGGCCATTCGGCGCCGCCGGACCGATCTTGGTTCCCAAGCAGGACGGGTTGAAGCTGTTTTTGATCCACACCGGGATTTTTTTCTTCATGACCGGCAGAATCGTCTTGGGGTGGAGAACCTTGGCCCCGAAAAAAGAAAGCTCGATCGCCTCGCGGTAGGAAATTTCGGGCAGGATGCGCGCCTCGGGCACCAGCCGTGGGTCGGCGGTCATCACCCCATCCACGTCGGTCCAGATCCAGATTTCCTCGGCGTCGAGCGCCGCGCCGATCAGCGTGCCGCTGTAATCCGAGCCGCCGCGCCCGAGCGTCGTCGAGACGCCGCCCCGCGTGGCGCCGCGAAAGCCGGTGATGACGGGGATCGCCCCTCGTTTGCGCAGCGCGGCCAAGCCCTGCCGCGTTTTGGCAATGGTTTCCTCCATCAGCGGCGAAGCGTTGCCGAAGTTTTCGTCCGTCACGATGAGTTCCGCCGCGTCCACCGCCTCAGAATCCGCGCCGAGCGAGCGCAAAATAGCCGCCTCGAGCTTCGCTGACATCACCTCGCCCATGCTCGAGAGCGTGTCCATGGCGCGGGGCGTCACCTCGCGCACCAGCGCAAAGCCAGAGCAGAGATCCTCAAATTGCCGAATCTGCTCGGCCAGGCGCGGCAGCACGCTGGCCTGCTCGCTCGCCGTCAGCAACTGGTCCGCCACTTCGCGATGCCGCCGCGCCAGCTCCTGCCGCACCCCTTTGAAGTGCTCGCGGTCGCCCTTGCTCGCCTCATTGGCGGCGCGGATCAGCATGTCCGTCACGCCCCCCATCGCCGACACCACGACCACCACCTCGGCTCGGCTAGCGTGCTCACGGACAAGCTTGGCCGCGTTCTGCATTCGTTCCGGACTGCCCAATGACGTGCCGCCGAACTTCATTACGATCAGCGGTCGTTTGCCCTTGCTGGGATTGGGATTCTCTTTCTGCATCTCTTCTGTAGCGCCGGGCCTGTGCTTCGGCCCTGCGGCTCGTCGCACCCCCCGCCGGGCGGAGCTTCGCCCCGCGCGGCTGGCGAGAAAAGGAAAGCCTCGCCCGCCGCCTCAGCGAATCTTTGCCGTCGCGGTGGGAGCGTTCGGCGCAGGCGCTTTGGCGGACTCGCGCACGACCTCGATGAACACTTTGGCCGGCAAGGAAAGGTAGCGGTCGCGGCGATAGACCAGGCCCAGCTCGCGGTAAATCTTCTGGCCCTCAATGGGGATCAGCTTCAGCACGCCCGCCGCCACCTCCGGCTGCGCGTAGGCGCGGTTGATGAAGGAGACGCCCAGCCCCGCCCCCACGAATTTCTTCTGCGTCTCCACGCTCGCCAGTTCCATCGAAATCTGCAAGTGGTCGCGGTAGTCACGCATCAGCCGGTCAATCACCATCCGCGTGTGCCCGGTCTTGGGCAGAATCAGCGGGTAGTGCGCGACCTCCTCGATGGTCACGCTCCGTTTTTTCGCCAGCGGGTGGTTCTTGGGCGCCACCGCCTGCACTTCGTCCCGGAACATCGGAATCACTTCCATGTTGTTGGCGGTTTGCGGCAGCGTCACGATGCCCAGATCCACCGCGCCTTCCTGGACCTTCTGCAGGATCTTGTGGCTAAAGTTCCGGTAGATGCTGATTTGCACCAGCGGATAAAGCTGCTTGAAGTTCGCAAACGTCTTGGGCAGGACGTAAAGGCAGGTCGCTTCATTGGCGCCGATAAACAGTTTCCCGCGCGGCGTCTGGTTCAGCTCGGCGATCGCTTGGAGCGCTTCCTGGTGCAATTGGAGAATTTTTTCGGCGTACCTTTTCAAAATCTCGCCCGCCGGCGTCAGCAGAACCTTCTTGCCGCTCCGGTCAAACAGCTTCTCGCCGCATTCCTGCTCCAGGAGCCGCACCTGCGCGCTGATCGCCGGCTGCGTGCGGTAGATCTTCTCCGCCGCCCGCGAGAAGCTCTGCAGCTTCCCGACCTCCAAAAAGCTGGCTAGCTGGTCATAGTCCATGGAATCACGACTGGCGAACCTTCCTATTTTACTCGACTTATTCGGAATAATCAGGGATTAAATTCGCCCACCTGTCGCCCACGTCGCCCGATGAGCGCCGCGACCTGCTGCTTCTAGGTTCTGGCTCCAAGCCCTCCAGAGTCATGCTGAACCACTGCCAAGCACTGGCAAAACCGATTCAACAAGCCCCGGACGGGCCAAACGCGGCCCGGGTGGCTCAGCGCAACAAAGAGCGCGCTCAAGTGTTATAAGGATCAAGGGCTCGAGATGCATGTTATCCTGTCGCTTCGGCAGCCGTGGGGGTGAAAGGGATGGCAGTTATGAAAAAAAGGCACGACGATCGCCTGTGGGTAACGGCCACTTTAGCGATCTTGCTGGGCCTGGGAGCAATCGTGGGAGCCGTCGCCGGCCGGGCGGCTCCGAGTAAAAAGGCTGACCCGGTTAATCCGAGGAAAATTCCTCTCAACCACTTCATTTATATCATCCAGGAAAATCAATCCTTCGACCGGTACTTTGGAACTTATCCGGGGGTGAACGGCATCCCTAAAGGCGTCAAGCTGGCGTATCGCCCCGGCGGCCCGCCCGAGATCGCTCCATTTCACCTTCATGACACGGCCATTCCTCACGACCTGAACCACTCCTGGCAGGCGGCGCACACGGCCTACGATGGCGGCAAGATGGACGGCTTCCTTTGGGCCGAGTGGCCGCGCGCCCTGAACTATTACTGGGATCACAAGCCGGTTCCCCAGCCCAATCCCAAGCTGGTCATTCCGAAGCCACTGACCCCCGCGCAGCGCCGCCTGATGCGATTACGGCAACGGGCTTTGCGCGGCGTGGCCCAGCGGGGC